>CAMATV010000078.1 GCA_945861235.1 Opitutus sp. GAS368 | reverse complement strand
GGGGCGTCGAGATTTGAGGTGTCGATATTGGTCATCACCGCGAAGCGCGCCGCACTGTGCGCTTTCATGGCGGTCACGGCATTGGCGACCCATTTACCGGAGCCACCGTTGACGGGCGAGTTGATCAAGATGCCCATGTTCAGGCTGTCCATGTCTTCGATCAGCCGTTTGAGGCGATCCGGCGTCACGTCGCGCTGGTGATTGTGGACATCGATGAACGGAAACTTCGCGCGAGTTGGTTTGTGCTCGGGGACGCGGAGGGTCGATTTGGGTTCGAACTCTTCGATGGAGATACTTTGGGCAGCAGCGACGCTGACCAAGCAGAGGAGCGGGAGCAGGAAACGGTGCATCGGATGAAATGAGTTACGTGCGAGGAGTGAAGGGCTAACCGGGCTCTCAGGATGGGAGTTCTCGGCGACGCCGGTCAATCTATGTGTCGCCGAGCAACCCCCGGAACGTCCGTGCGTGGCCTGTGCCCGGAGAGATGTCCGCACCGGTTTTCAATTTCCGAGGCTTGAACTCAGGGCGGGGCCGTGTGTGCTCCGCGCGTGCTGACCACCATCCGTCGTGCGGAGTATGCCGAACTCATCGGCCTTTTTCTTCTCCAGGGCGCGGCGCTGAGCATGTGGTTCGTGCCGCTGAGCTCAGTGCTCGACGCCCATGGTTTGGCCCACATCCGGCCGTATGCATTCGCGACCTCGGGGGTGGCGGCGTTTGTGTCGCCGTTATTATTTGGCGCGGTGGCTGATCGCCACGCCTCGCCGGTGAAGGTGTTGAGGTGGTTGGCCCTCGCCACCGCGATCGCGATGGCGCTGGCGAGTACGGCGATCCGCCTAGGGGCTGGTCCCGGGATCGTGCTCGGGTTGATTTTGCTGCACGCGTTTTGCTCGTCACCGACGTGGAGTATCGCGTCGACGATTGTCTTTGCTCGGCTGGCGGATGCGAAGAAGGAGTTCGGGCCGATTCGGGCCATGGCGACGCTGGGCTGGATGGGTGGTTGTTTGCTGGTGAGCGCGCTTGGGGCGGATCAGTCCACCTTGGCCGGATACGGAGGGGCGGTGGCTTGGCTGGCGGTGAGTGTCTTTACGTTTTGGCTGCCAGCGCTCGAGACGCCGAAAGCGGTGGAGGGGCTCACGTGGACGCAGCGGCTGGGCTACGATGCGCTGACGCTCCTGCGCAATCGCGACCATCGCGTGGTGTTTCTAACCACAGCGTTCTTCACCATTCCGCTGGCGGCGTTCTATCCCTACACGCCGCCAAACTTAAAGGAACTCGGCCTCGTGCATACGACGGCCTGGATGAGTCTGGGGCAAATCACTGAGGTGATCGCGATGTTGGCGCTCGGGACGCTCTTGTTGCGTTGGCGGCTGAAATGGATTTTGGCGTGCGGGTTGACGCTCGGGATGTTGCGCTATGGGCTCGCTGCGATGGGGACGCAGTGGGGCGTCGTCGCGGGTGTCGTGCTGCACGGGGCCTCGTTTACTTTGGTGATCATCACCGCGCAAATTTATCTCGATCAGCGAGTCGATCCCGCGTGGCGCGCGCGCGGCCAAGCCCTGATGGCGCTCATGAACAGCGGGCTGGGGAGCGTGATCGGCTATCTTGGCACCGGTGCGTGGTTCGCAGCCTGCACCACGAGCGAGCACACCCATTGGACGCTGTTTTGGGGCGGCCTCTCGGCGGCGTCAGCCGTCGTGCTCGTTTTTTTCCTCGCGATGTACCAGGGCCGGGGACGGCGCGAGGGCACGCTGTCGTGAACCCCCGCGCGGGCGGTTTCCGCGCAACAGATCAGCGGCTGGGCGCTCGAAACATCTCGTGGTCGCGCTTGCCGCCGCTGAGGACATAGGCGGTGAGGTCGAGTACTTCAGATTCGTTCATCGACGAGAGCAGCATCGGCGGCATCGGCGAGACTTTCGAAGGTTCGATGCTTTTCACTTCTTTGCGATCCACGGAGACGCGCTGATCGGGATCGGACAGGTCGGTGTTGATCGTCACGGTGTCGCCGTTGAGATTGACGACGGAGCCTACGACGGTCTCGCCGTTATTTTTGGTGAGCACGGAAGGCACGAACTGTTCGTTGATTTCTTTGCTCGGGTTAATGATTTGGTCGAGGAAGTCCCGCGGACTGTAGCGACCGCCGGCGCCCGTGAGGTCGGGTCCGGTCATGCCGCCTTCGTTGCCGAAGCGGTGACAGGCGAAGCAGGCAGCGGCGCCAAACATTTTGCGGCCATTGTCGAAGTTGCGGCTTTTCATCCCGCGATCAGCCGCCGAGGCGAGTTCATCGAGTGTCCAATTCTTGAAGGTGCGCCCGGCGAAAACATCGCCGAAATTTTCGATCGCGCTGCGCCGGGTAGATTTCTTGTCGAGGACTGCGGCGAACGTGGTGCGCTCCTCGGGCGTGAGGGTGGCGACGGCGTCGTTGCGAATGAACTCGATGAACTTGGAAAAGCTCGAGCCACCGCGGAAATTGGCGGCCTTCAGAAACCATTCGAAATAGGCGGTGCGGGTGGCGGTCGTCCAGCCCGTGGCGAGCATGCGCAGCGAACGGCCGTATTCGATTTGTTCCTCCTGGGTGGGGGCGGCGGCGATCAACGCCATGGTCTTCGCCGCGACCGTCGGCGAGCGCAGATAGACGAGCGTTTCGCAAAGCAGCCAATTGAGTTCGGGCGTGCTGGCGGGAAACAGCGGGTCGAGTTTCGCCAACAGGGCGGCGGTGTCTTTGCCGGGTAGCAGATCGAAGCGGTGGAGGGTGATCTCGGCGGTGCGCACCAGCATGGCGCGACGTTCGCCGTCGAGGTCTTGCCAATCCGCGGTCACGAGTGCCCCCAGAATTTTCTTACCGAGCTCGGTGTTCACGGGCGGGCTTTCCTTCGTGCGATGAGGCGGGCTGATGCCGCCGACGCGGGCGAGGCCGAGCAGGGCTTCCATCCGGGCGGAAGGATTCTTTTCGGTGAGTGCGCGGTCGGCCCATTGCGCGCTCGGGACGTGTTCGATGGCGGTGCGCGCGGCCCAGCGGATGAAGCGGTCGGCATGGCCCAAGTGCGGCCAGGCGACGGCGAGTGCCTGTGGATCGGCTTTACCATGCAAGGCTTCCAATCGATGACGGAGATCACGCGCCGGACTGGTGGTCGGCTTTGCGGCGACGAGGGCGGTTGACTCCGTGCCGGTGTAAGTGACGCGATAGAGGCCGGACTGCACGCGGCGACCGCCGATCGCGAAATACATCGCGCCGTCGCCGGGGTGGATGACGGCATCCGTGAGCGGCAGGGGAGCGCCCGAGAGAAATTCTTCGCGCACGGCCTTGTAGGTCGAGCCGTCGGGTTCGAGGTGCACGGCGTGGAGCTTGCCCCAGCTCCAATCGAGGATGAAGAGTGCGTTTTGGTAACGGGCGGGAAATTTCGCGCCGTAGCCGAAGGTGGTGCCGGTGGGTGATCCCGGCCCGATGTCGATGACGGCGGGAAGATTGTCGGAGTAGAAACCGGGGCGTTTGCCGGCTCCGTTGCGCCAACCGAACTCGGAGCCGCTGACGACGTGATTGAGGCGCGTCGGACGATACCAAGACGTGTTGAAGTCGTATTCCATGTCGGCGTCATAGGTGAAGAGCTCTCCGTCGCGATTGAGAGCGGCGTCGAAGATATTACGGAAGCCGGACGAGAAGACCTCGAAATCTTTTCCGTCGGGAGAGACGCGATAGATGATTCCACCCGGCGCGAGGACGTCGCGCATGAACCCGCGTCCGTCAGGCATGCGCGGGAGGAGGTGATCTTCTCCCCAAATCGCAGGCACGGGTGAACTCGCGGCGGGGGTGGTCAGTTTCGCGCCGTTACCACAAATCAAATACAGGCCCTTGCCGTCTGGCGTGAGTACGACCGCGTGCACGCCGTGGTCGCCGCGGGCCTCCATGCGCCGCAGGAGTTCCACCTTGTCGAGTTGATCGCTGCCCGCTGAATTCGAGATGCGATAGAGGCCGGAAGGAATCTTGTTTTCGTAGTCGTTGACGCCGACGTAGAGGGCCCCGAAGGCCCAGAGCATGCCGTTGATCGCGCGAATGTCGGTCGGGAGTTTTTCGATTTGCTCGCGCTTGAGGACCTGGCCTGCCGGCGGAGGCGTGAAACGATAAAGTCCGCCGAACTGGTCGCTCGCGAGAATGCGGCCCTGCGGGTCGACGCAGAGATTTACCCACGAGCCCTGTTCGACCCCGGGCACCGAGTAGATCAACTCCACGCGGAAATCTTTCGCCGCTTTGATTCGGCTAACCGGCGTCGCCTTATTTTCCCCGATGGCCGGGCCGACCGTCGTGGAAGCGGGCGCTTTGCCAGCTTTACCGGCTTTACCTGCCTTGGGCGCCTCTGCGGCGGTGGCCAACGCGGCGCAGGCGACGAAGAGAATGAAGGCGCGAGCAGCGCGGACGACAAACGATAGGGGAGGGTTCATCAGAAGAGGGGAGGTTAGCGGATCAGGGTGCAGAGATCGCGGAACGATAAGACTCAGGGTGTAATCGGACCGGAGTCGAGCCCGGGTTTGACGTTCGGTCGTCACGTTCGAACCGCCGGTCGTAGGACCGACGATGCGGGGGTTGAATATTTCTTGGATGCGCGACACTTGCGCGCCCGCTATTGAAGGTTAGCTCTGATGTGCGCTTACTTCCATCCATGAACATTACCCGCGCCCAGACCAACGCTACGAAACGGGGACCGGCCGATTATTTTACCGGGGTCGTCCGGTTGGATGAGGTCACCTCCGCCCCGTATTCGTCGGACGTACGGGTGGTGATGGTGACGTTTGAGCCCGGCGCGCGGACGGCATGGCACACGCATCCGCACGGGCAATTATTGCAAATCACAGCGGGCGTCGGGCGGGTGCAGACAGTCGGCGAAGCGGTGCTCGAGGTTTTGCCGGGCGACGTGATCTGGTTCGCGCCCGGTGAGCGGCATTGGCACGGTGCGGCGCCGAACAACCGGATGGTCCATCTCGCTGTGCAGCGGGCGGACGAGGCCGGGAAAACGGCGACGTGGCAGGAACTCGTGAGCGACGCCGATTATCTGCGCGGTGGAGGTTAGCGCCCCGCTGCGACCCGCTTCGAGCGCGCCACAACAGCATGGAGCCGCCCGCGGCACGCCTCCTCACCGTAAATGATTTTAGGGTTCTCGTCGAACCGAGGCCCGGCTTGTTGCGCGCGTGGCACTCTCCGCGTGGCGGAAAGACCAGGACGCGATCATCGCCGGCCTGCGATGACCCCGGAAAAAAGCGAGGGTCGGCCCGGCGGACTTTACGGTTATTCGTTCGACACGCGCAGAGCACTTACGCGCTGAGCACTTACACCCATTGACCACAGTCGGGAAATACGGGAAAAAAGACGATGGGACTAAAAATTAAATGGAACGATGACCGGGTGCGCGGAGCGACCACGGCGTTGCTGCTCATCAGTCGGGACCGTCTGAGTCGCGGCGAAACGGCTGATCTGATTCAGGCGTCCCTCGCCGCCTACCGCCAAGATCCCGTCGGCTACAAACAGGACAAGGCCACCTGGGCGGACGTGAAGGAGCTGGGGCCGCTAACGAATCCCCTCCACGTGGCGTATTATCAAAAACTGCTTTTGGCCGTCGAACGAATCGTGCAGAAAATGATCGAGGGAAAGCGGCAGTTCAACAGTTTGGCCGAGCTCGATAATTTTCTCATCTTCACGTTGGGCCGAGTGCACTGACCCCTCGGAAGCACCGTGAAAACCGCTTTCGCCGTGGCCGATTCTTGAGTGGGAAATAGGCCAGAAGTCTCTCGTTGACGCCGGCGGGGGCGATCCCTGAATCTTTCGGCAACATTTTGCCTGTCGTGGCGTCCAACGCCGCATCCTTCCATCACCGAATGAAACATCTTCGTCTCGCCCTCCTCGTCTTCGCTGCCAGCGCCGGTTCTTTGTGCGCCCAAGACGAGCAACAGCAACGCCCCCCGACGGAGATCCCTGATTTTAGCAACCTCGATGACTACATCTACGAGCCGAAGAGCGTTTTGAGCTTCGGGTTTCGTCTGCTGAGCGGGGCCAAGTTGTCGTTTTTTGGTTCGGGTCGCCTAGGCACTAACAACACCCCGGGCGCTCTGACCGGGAGCCTCAATCGCACCTATCACGACGGATCCGTGGGCACGGATGGCCGCTTCGCACCTAGGGCCGACACGAGCGGAAATCCCGTTTTGGACCCCGATTCCGGTTCCCAAATTTTCGATCCGATTGCGCCGGATGGCCGCACCAACACGTGGAGTTTTCAGAATTCCAGCCAGATCACGGCTGACGGATTCATGGCGTTCCACACTTACAGCGCAGACGTCATCGATACGGGAACGCGGAAGTCGGAGGCCAACTCGAACTTTGGCATGGAGGTCGCCGTTTCCCGGGACATGGGAAAACTCTTTGGCAGCCGCGCCTCGTGGCAATTGATCGCCGGCATGACGCTCAACGATCTTTCCGGGACGACCTCCGACAAGATGCAAGCGCGGCTGACGGCGTTGACTGATCTCTACTCGCTCAATGGCGAGGTGGCTCCGATTGCGCCTTACAGTGCGCCGAGTTCCGCCAGCGCCAGTGTCCTCGATTCCGCCGGGAATCCCGTGCTCAACGACGACGGCACGGCCCAGTCGGTCACGACGGATACCACGATCTTTCTGACTAACCAGCCGGCGGACCGGTCCAACAAAGTCACCGCCGATGCCACCAGCGTGGAAGCCCGGTGGAAATTGAAGGGCGCTTATTACACGTTTCGAGCCGGCCCGACCGTTTGGGTGCCGATCTTCTCCCGTCTCCGCGCGAGCGTGAGCGTGGGCGCTGCCCTGATCTACGCGGGAAGCACCTACAGCGTCACGCAGACTTATACGCCCGAAACCGGCGCCGAAATTACCGAAACAAGCTCGAGCCTGACGAGCCGTCTGTTGCCCGGTTATTATGCGGATGCGACGCTGCAATTCGACCTGACCGAACGCACCGGGTTCTATGCCGGTGCCATCATCCAAGGTGCTGGGGCGTACACGCAAAACGTCAACAGCACGTCAGACACCGGCTCGGTGGCCAATTACTCCACGCGGATCGACCTCGCGAAGCAGCAAGGTTTCCGCGGTGGCATGACGATTCGCTTCTGAGGGGCGGACGGCAGCTGAGTTCACTGCCAGGCCGGGCCAAGGCCCGGCTTTTTCGTTTCTCCTTTTCAAGGTCGGCCCGCGTGCGCTTGCTCGCTGAGCGTGAGTGACAACGAAAAAAAACCGCATTGGCCCCTAGCATCCCTCTTGGTGCTGACCGGTCTCAACCTGCTCGACTATCTCGACCGGCAATTGCTGGCCGCCGTCCTGACGCCGATCAAGGAGGAGTTGCGTTTGAGCGACGAACAACTCGGGACGATCCAGAGCGCGTTCATGTGGGGCTACTTTCTGACGTCACCGATCTTTGGTTACCTCGGCGACCGCCTGCCCCGGCGTTGGCTGGTCGCGGGAGGTGTCTTCGTCTGGAGTCTGGGGACGTTGATGTCCGGCCACGTCAACGCGCTCGGCGCGCTGATCTTCTTTCGGGTGCTCGTCGGTTTCGGCGAAGCCAGTTTTGGGACGATCAGTCCCGGCTGGATCGCCGACCTCTTTCCGACGGCGAAGCGCAACAATGCGATTTCGATTTTTTATCTGGCGATCCCCGTGGGCTCCGCTCTGGGCTATATCCTCGGCAGTGCGATCGCCGCAAAATATGGGTGGCGCTCGGCTTTTCTCTGGGCGGGCTATCCGGGCCTGCTCCTGGCGTTCGTCCTGTTCTTGTTGCGGGAGCCGGCGCGCGGAGCCTCCGAAGCCAAGGTTCCGCCTTCCGTCCCCGCGGAGCCGAAGCCCGGGTGGAGCGCCTACCTCGGACTGTTCAAGTTTCGTGAATACCGACTCGTGATCGCGGGCTACGTCGCCCAGACATTTGCCATGGGTGGATTCGCGCTCTGGGCTCCGACGTTCTTGCACCGCGTGCACCACATGAAGAACGAGGATGCCGGGGACTTTTTCGGCAAGGCCCTCGTGATTTCTGGCCTGATCGCGACGCTCGGCGGCGGCTTCGCGGCGACAGCTTGGCAGCGCCGCACCGGCCGCGGCTACGCCGGTATGCTGGCGCTCAGTTCGCTCCTGACGGCACCCGCCGCCTACGTCGCATTCTCCACGACCGACCCGTTCACTTCGAAAATCGCGTTGGCGGCTTCGATGTTCCTTATTTTCCTTTCCACTGGGCCGGTGAACACGCTGATCCTAGAAACCGTGCCGGTCGCGATGCGGGCGACGGCCATGGCGGGTTCGATTTTTGCGATCCATATGTTCGGTGATCTTTGGTCGCCAAGCATCGTGGGACACCTTTCGGACCGCTGGTCCGACTTGCAGCGGGCAACGGTCACGGTGCTGCCGGTGGCACTCGTGGTGAGCGCGTTTTTCTGGTGCTGGCTCGTCCTAGCGACGAAGCCGAAGTCTGCCGTGACGGAGTCTTAGCCGGCGGTGGGAGAGGGCGGGCTCACCCGCGCAAGTCGTGCAGCACGTCGGCCACGCTGCGCAGCTGCGCAAGTGGGAAAAATGAATTTATCCGGGTGATCACTTGCTGAATGATGCCATCCGGGCAGCTGGCACCGCCGGTGACCAGCACTCGCTGGGGCGCGCGCGGCTCCGTGGTGTCGGGCCAGAGCGGGCGCGCTTCCGTGCGGCCGGAGCCGCCGCCGATGTAAACATAATGCTCCACCGATCCTGCGGAGCAAATGTTCGCCTCGGATTGGATGAAAAACGCCCGCCTCCCGAGTTGCTCCTCGCAGAGGCGGAAGAGCTGATAGGTGTTCGAGGAATTTTTTCCGCCGATCACAAACGCGGCATCGAGCGGCTCCGCGAGCGCGCGGCTCAGGGCGTCTTGGTTGACCTGCGTCGCGTAGCACAGCGTGTCACGTCGACCGCTGCCGCCGACGCGTCTGCCCGCTTCGGCGTCGCCCAATTTTTCGCGATACACGGCGCGCAGGTGCTCAAGAATACCCAGAGTTTCGTTCATCAACAGTGTCGTCTGGTTGACGACGGCGACACGGTCGAGGTGCACGGCGACATCGAAACCCGGCGTGTGCCGACCGGCGAAAAATTCGTAGAATTTTGCGCGCACGGCGGGGTCGTCGCTGGCGATGAGTTCACCGAGGCGGCGGGTTTCCTCGAGATTGCGGACGATCACGGCATGGGCGTGGCGGCGGGTGTTTGAGAACGTGGCTTTGGTTTCTTCGTGTTCATGTTTGCCGTGGATGACGACCGTGTAGCCGTCGCGTCCGTAGGCGCGCGCAGCCTTCCAGACTTTTTCCACCAGCATGCAGGTGGCGTCGTAGTGGAAAACGGCGATACCCTTGCGGACGAGGCGGCCCTTGTCCTCGTCGGTGGCACCGAAGGCGGGGATGATCACGATGTCGTCGGACGTGAGCGTATCCCAGAGCGCGGGATCGGGAGTGGCCGGGGTGTGCGGCCCGTGTTCCGCGAGCATCACGGGCGAGCCACCCGTGCCACCGTTGACGGTATACGGTATGCCTTTATCGGATTGAAGATAGCGCAACCCACGACGAAGGAGGTCTTCATTGACGAACGGATTGTGGATCAGCTCCGAGAGCATGAATACGCGTTTGCCGGGATTTTCAGCGAGCGTTTCGTAGGCGCGTTCGATGGCATTCTTCACGCCGAGGCAAAACCCAAAATGACTCGGGATGACGTAGTTGACCGCGCCGAAATCGAGGGTCACGGGTGCCGTGGCCGTGCGTTCATGCAGGCGGGCCAGAGCTTTGATCGCGGTGCAGAGTTGCGATTGGTAGAGGGCATCGGCGGCCGCGTCTTGGGCGTAGATCGCGGTGTTTCGCTCCTGGGCCGGGCGAAACTTGTAGATGAAATCATTTTCGCCGAGGTGAAGATAGGGGATTTCGACGAGATGGGGTGTGAGCTGGTTGAGCAGGACTGCGAGCGACGGAGCGAGCGAGGTGGGCTTGGCGGCGAGGTCGTCGAGAGATTCGAAATCAATCTCGCGGTCGACCGGCGTGCCACTGACCTGAGCGAAGAACACGCGATAGCTACGGCCGCCCGCATCGGCCGAGAAGTATTCTGCCGGCACGGTGTGGGTGAGAAACGCTGACTCGAGCCGGGCCGTGGCCATCGCGAGATCGGTGCCAGTGAACGGGAGTCCGGCCTTCGAGCCAAGCTTGCGCACGGCGAGTTGGTTGCTCGCGTTGAACGCGAGGATGGCGACGAGCGCTGGGGACGACGCGATCATGCGTCGCCTTCTTTTTCGGGCTCGGGTTCGTCCTTGAACGGATCGCCGACGAATTCCATGCCGAACCTTTCTTCGGCTTCGAGGGCGGCCAACACGCCTGCGATCACAGTCGTGCGGTTGGCGGCGCTGAGTTCGAAATAGTCGCGTTCGATCAGGGTCTCGAGGGCAGACTGTGCATGGTCACGGTGGGGCTTGTCGCCGAGGAATTCATCGGCTTGGTCGGTGATTTCGGCAATGATGTGATTCAGCTCCATGAGGGCCGAGACGGTAGTGGTGGCAGGGCGACGTTGGCGAGTGAAGAGGAACAAATGTTGGCGCCGCAGCGAACATCCGTTGCCGCGCTGCGGCCATGCACAGGGAGGTTGCAGGAAAGCGAGGGCGATGGCGTGAACGCGAAGACGACGATTAGCGCTTGAGGCGCGTGTCGAAGGCGAAGGGCGCGGGTTGGCCGAGGGTGATCTTCGCGAAATC
>CAMATV010000077.1 GCA_945861235.1 Opitutus sp. GAS368 | reverse complement strand
CAGCAGGGGCTGTCGCCGGAACAGCGCAATGCGATGCAGGCGGCGTGGGTGGGGCAAATCCGTTCGCGCGTAGCGGTGTTGGTGGGTGCGGACGCGCTGGCGCCGGGAGTCGAGGCGCTCGCCTGGCTGCCGGTCGCGCGGTGAAGCGGCGCGTCGGCAGCAGACCTCACTGCGCCCGACTGGCCGGATATGTTTTTTTAGAAAACGGGGTGCGAAAAATGCGTGATTTCAGGTCAGGGAATGTTCGTAAGGAGATTATGGACACAAAGACGGCCCACGGTTGGTTTCGCCCCTGCGGGGCTCCCCGTCGCCGGAAGTTATCTCCACGTTTCGTGATAGGTTGACGCTGTCGAAACACCACTCGCTCACGCTCGCAGCTACCAGCAGTCAAAAACTCAAATGACGTGGGCATTACCCGCTGGGAACAGCGCGGAACCAGCCGAAAAACTAGCTCGGTGGAACGGCGGGGATCAGCCAGAGCGACTGTGCGGTGGGCTTCCGTGGGCGGGCTGGATTCTTGGGTGAGAGCCGCTTGATGGTCGGCGCGGCGACGGGGATTTTCTTTTTTGCCGGGACTTGCCGGGACGGTTGGGCGAGGGGCCACGGGGCGGGAGCGGCGCGCGGGGCGGTGGATGCGGTCGAGATCGGCGTGGCCGGCTGGGTGGGAAATTCGAGTTCCGAAAAATCGTTGATGATCCCGGCGTGGAGGCGGTCCTGTTTGTAGACTTGGAGGATCCGGGCGTGTTCGGCGTCGTTGGTGGGGAAAATTTTCGGCGGTTCCCCCGGGAGAAAAATAGCCGTGTAGGCGCGGCGGCGGTCGACCATGCGGCGGATGATGATCATGGGCCGAAGGAAACGCGTCGCGCAGAATTTGCGAGGCGGGGACGAAAATATTTCCCGAAGATTCAGAATTACGCAGAGAGGCGAACGCGGAATGAGTGCTGATGTGGTGGGACGTGGGTCGGCTGGCTCGGTCGCGTCCGAAATCTGCGGAGTCCTGTGATGGCGGCAAATCTCGGTGGTTTTCGGCCGCTCTGGTTTCACCGCAGATACGAGGCGGTCACCCCGCTAGATAGTTGCAGGGCGGATCGGAGCGCGGGGAGCAGAAAAGCAGGGAGCTGCTCGATCAAAGCTGGACCGCTTTGGCGTAACCGGTGAGTTCGAGGAAACCGGAGCCGAGTTCGCGGCCGGAGTCGTCGCGGATGCGGCAGGCACCTTCCCAATACGGGATACCACCGAGGGCGCCGGTGAGTTCTTGGTTTTTGGCGAGTGGCTCGATGTCGAGCTGCACGGCGGCGTGCGTGAGGGGATCGGTGGTCGTGAGACGAAGACGCGAGGGATAGGCGGCGCCGGTGGCGGGGCTTTTCCAACGATCGAGGACTTCGAGGGTGAACGGGGCGCGCTGAGTTTTTCCGGCGGCGTCGACCCACGTGAGCGTGGAGGCGGGATCGGCGGTGCCGTCGACGCGGCGGAGTTGGTAAAGCATGAGTTCGCGACCGTCGGCGAAGTGCACGCTGAGCCAGTCCCAGCCGACTTGGCCGCCGCTGAGTTGGCTGCTGCTGATTTCGTGGTCCATCCACGCTTCGCCGGTGACGCGGAGTTTTTCGGCGGGGGAATCGGAGGCGGCGAGGGCGGAGGTGTTCGAGTTGGCAAAGAGGGTGAGTTCGCCGTCGGCGCGGAGGCGGGAAAACGTGAGGTAGTAGCTCGCGGCGGTGGGATCGGCACCTTTGCGGGAAACGCCGTCTTCGCCGAAGATCACGAGCGGTTTCGCGGGCGTGAGCGTGAGCGTGAACGCGGCTTCAGCGCGGATACTGCCGGTGAGGAGGAGACGAGGCGCGGATGAAGTGTCGGCGGGATCGGCGAGGCGGAGTGACCACGGGCCGTTGCGCACGTCGAGGGTGGCGGGGGAGGCGGCGGCGTCCCAGCCTGCACGGTTGAGTTTTTCCTGATGGAGGAATTTTCCGGTTTGCGTGTCGAGCAGCGCCATGTGCGCGAGGAAAATATGGCCGGAGCCGAAAGTCGCGGAGTCCTCGGCGCCGCCACGCGGAGCAGCGGAGCGGAAGAACGTGGCTTGAAATCCGAAGCGGCGCCCGGCGTCGGCGTAGAGGTGGCCGGTGACATACCACCACTCGATTTTGAAGTCGGGGTGGTTGCCGTGGTCGCGGGGGAAGGTGAAGCGGTGGCCGGGCTGCGGGACGGCAAAGCCTTCGGCGGTGGTGAGCGGGATTTGCGCGCGGAGCGTGGTGAAGAGGCTGTGCGGGCAGAGTGTGCCGAGGAGCAGGGCGACGAGGAGGCGCGTGACGGGTGGGTTTCTCCGATGCGCCAGCGAGTGCTGAATCGCCCGCCAGCGGGCTCCTACCTCTGGAAAAATTGGGTTCATCGGGAAGGTGAAGAGGGATTATTCTTCGCGGTCGGCGGGCAGATCGGCGCCCCAGCGGCCGACGGCGTAGCTCACGGCGGCACCGGTTGCGACGACGGTGACGGCGAGGGCGGCGAGCTGGGCCCATGGCAGGGAAAAGCCGAGCGTCCAACCGAAGGACTGTTTATTGATCACGTAAATGAGGAGCCAGCCGAGGGCCAGGCTGAGGAGCAGGCCACCCGTGACGGCCGACGCGGCGATGGCGGTGCCCTCGACGGCGGTGGCGCGAGCGATTTCGCGGTGAGAAAAACCCAGGGCGCGGAGGGTGGTGAGTTCTTCGCGGCGATCGAGGAGAACGCTGATGAGGGTGAGGGCGAGGCCGATCACGGCGACGGCCACGCCGATGACTTCGAGGGCGTAGGTGATGGAAAATGTTTGGCGGAAAATGCGGAGAATTTCGGAGCGGAGGGCGGCGTTGGTGTAGATGGCCAGGCCCGGGTGGCGGGCGAGCAACGCGGTGCGGAGGCTCTCGGCGTCGGTGCCGGGGCGCAGGAAGAGGGAGACGTTGGCGGCGTAGTCGTCGCCGAACCAGGCGACGAGGCGGGCGCGTTCGACGAGCAGAGAGCCGCGCTCGTTGCCGTAGTCGGCGTAGACGCCGGCGAGCGTGAGCGTTTGCGGGCCGGCGGGCGTGGGGACGCGGACGGTGTCGCCGCGTTTTTTACGGAAGCGCTCGCAGAAACTTTCGCTGGCGAGGGCGAGGGTGGCGTTGCGCGTGGCGTCGAAGACGGCGTCGTCGAGCGGCGCCTGCACCCACGACAAATCCGAGCGGGCGCGCACGACGCGGAGGTCGGCTCCGGTGAAAATCGTTGGCGTGCGGTCCAGCTCGATAGGATACGCGGAAAGCACGCTGGCCTCGGCGACGGCGGGATCGTGAGCGAGGGCGCGCCAGACGGGCGGCGAGATGCGGTTTTGCGAGGAGGCGCTCTGCGCGCCGTTGCTGGAAATGTAGAGATCGGCTTGGAGCGAGCGTTGGACCCAGCCGCGCACGGTGGTTTCAAAACTGGCGACGAGAATCGCCATACCGGCGGTCATGCCGATGGCGCAGAGGAGCGCGGCGACGGCGAGGCGGTGGCGGCCGGACGGCGCGGCCAGATGGCTCAGCGCGACGCGGGCGACCGCGGAAGATTCGCGGGCGCGGCGGGTCACGCGAGCGATGGCGGGCAGGAGAAATCCGCAGAGCACGCCGCCGCCGAAAATCCAGAGAAACGCCGCGACGTAGCCGGCGAGCGGGAAACGCCCGCCGCTGGCGAAACGCAGCGGCGGGAGTTGCGCGCAGACGATTCCGGCGGCGATGAGGGCAACGCCGAGCCACGCGCTGCGCAGCGCGCCGTGGCCGGGAGCGGCGCTGGCGGAGCGCACGAGGACTTGGGCGGGCGGCGTCCGCGCGGCTTCGCGGGCGGGCCACCAGCCAGCGAGAAGACTCGCGACGAGACCGAGGAGGAGGCCGAGCGCGATCTCACCGGTGTCGAGCCCGGCGGACTCGACGGTGGTGGCGTAGTAGAGGGCATTGACGGTTTGGCCGACGGCGCGCACGGAAAATTGGGCGCCGGCCCAACCGAGCAGCAGCCCCAGGGCGCCGCCGAGCAGGCCGAGCACGGCGGCCTCGGCAAGCCACGCGCGGCGGATCGTGCGCTCCTCGACGCCGAGCGAGCGGAGGATGGCGATTTCGCTGCGGCGACGGACCACGGCGCCGTCGAGGGCTTGGAAAATCAGATACAGGCCGACGAGGAGCGCGATGAGGGAGAGGACGGTGAGGTTGAGGCGGAAGGCGCGCGTCATGGTTGCGGCGGTGTCGCGGCGCGCGCCGGGTGAAGTGACCGTCCAACGCTCGCCGTCGCTGGTGGTGCCGAGTTTCTCGAGCAAGGCGCGGAGTTCGTCGCGGCGTTCGTCGGCGCGCGGGCCGGGCTCGATGAGGAACTCCACGCGATCAAGGCGACCGAGTTTCCCGGTGAGGCGCTGGAGTTGCGGCAGGTCGAGGAGAATGAGATTCGCGGGGACGCGCGGGGCGTCCTTGGGTGTGGGGATCACGCCGGCAATGGCGAGGGCGTGGAGCTGTTCGTTGATGACGAGATCGAGCGTGCGCGCTGAGCCGAGGGACGTGGCGAGCGTGGAGCTGAGCCAGATTTGTGGGCCAGCGCGAAAGGCGGACCAGAAATCGGACCGAGTATCGGTGCCGTCTGGTTGACCGAAGTAGGAGGCGTTGGCGGAGTGTGCGCGGGCGAGATTGGCGACGGCGATGAGATCAACGCCGAGCAGCGTGAAGGTGGTGCGGCCGAACTGGGCGGATTCATCGGTGCGGCGCACGCGGGCGGCGGTGGATTCGACGACGGGAAAGATGTGCACGGGGCGCGGGCCGAGGGCGGCGCGCAATTCCGGGAGAACGCTCTCGGGCAAAGTGCCGGCGGCGGGTTGGATGATCCAATCGCTCTGGCCGGTGATCGTATCCGTAAAATGGGTAAAGCTCGCGACGGCGGCGCGGTTGGCGAGGCGCACGGCGACGAAGACGGCGACGCCGAGCGCGAGGATGCCGACGAGGAGGAGGGATTGCCGCGGAGCGAGCCGCCAGTGGCGGAGCGCGAAGCGGCGCAGCAGGAGTGTTTCGAGAGCAAACATCGCGGGGCTCAGCTGACGACGCGGCCGTCGCGCAGGTGGATCCGGCGGTGGCAGATCGCGGCGGCCTCCTCGCTATGGGTGACGAGCACGAGGGCGGTCTGCGTCTCGTCGGTGAGCTCGCGGAGGAGGCGGAGGATGTTTTCGCCGTTGGCGGAATCGAGATTGCCAGTGGGTTCATCGGCCAAAATGAGCGCGGGGCGGTGGACGAGGGCGCGGGCGATGGCGACGCGTTGCTGTTCGCCGCCGGAGAGTTGGGAGGGCAAGGCGGCGGCGCGCGCGGTGAGGCCGACCCGGGTGAGGGCGGCGGCGACGCGGACGGCGCGCTCGGGTGCGGGGACGCGGGTGAGCTGCAGCGGGAGCTCGACGTTTTCGGCGGCGGTGAGCGTGGGCAGCAGATGGAAAAACTGGAACACGGTGCCGACGCGTTCACGGCGGAGGCGGGCGAGCCCGTCGCTCGGGAGTGCGTCGATGCGCTCGCCGAGGAGGGCGATGGTGCCGGTGTCGGGGCGATCGACGCCGCCGAGACAATTGAGGAGGGTGGTCTTGCCGCTGCCGGAGGGCCCGGTCAGCGCGATGCGTTCGCCGGCCGCGACGGAGAACGACACATCCGCGAGCACGGCGCGCGCGCCGTAGGATTTGCCGACGGCGGTGACGGTCAGAATGGGAGCGGTGGAAATTGCCGGTGCGGCCGGTGCGAGGACCATGTGGCCACGCAAGGGCCTTTGCAGGGAAAGGCCAGCGGGCGCAGCGGAAATGCGCCGAAAGAAGGCGGGTGTGGCGAGGGTAGAAAATCGCCATGCGAAGAATTGACGCCCGCGCTTGTCGCGGAATCGCGGACTGTCTTAGTGGCGGTCGATGTCCAAGATCCTCCTCGTTGCCGAAAAGCCCGCCGCCGGGCGTGACTTTGCGGCGGCGTTGACGGGCGGGCACTTCAACGGTCAAGGACCGCATCGCGGAAAAATGGCGGATGGGACGGAGCTCACGGTGGTATCGGCGCGCGGGCATTTGTTCGAGTTGGCGAAACCGGAGACTTACGACCCGAAGTTTGGGGCGTGGAACGTCCATGATTTGCCGATCGTGCCGACGAAGCTCTGGGATTTCGTCGAGGAGCCGCGGGCGGATGGCGGGAACTTGCTCGATGTGCTGCGCGCGGAGGCGAAGGCGCACGCTGGCTGCGAGATCGTCAACGGCTGCGACGCGGAACGAGAGGGCGAGGTGATTTTTCGGAAGGCGCTGCGCGGAGTGAACGCACCGGCGGGCACGAATTACTCGCGCATGTGGGCGCAGACGATGACCGTCTCGGGTTTGCAGGAAGCGTTTGCGGCGCGGAAGCCGTTGAAGGATTACAACGGTCTCGCGCAGGCGGGCTTCACGCGTGACCAGGCGGACTGGCTCGTCGGTATGAACGTAACCGTGCTGGCGACGAAGACGCTGCCTCGTGGGCGCGGCGATTGGAAAGTGTGGTCGGTGGGCCGCGTGCAGACGCCGACCCTCGCCCTAATCGTCGCGCGCGATCTGTTGATCGAAAATTTTGTGCCGCAGAAGTTTTGGGAGGCGTATGGGACCTTCGGCGGGCTCGAGGCGAAGGCGGAATTGGATGCGTATGCGGCGTCGACGGACCGCGTGAAACTGCTCTGCGCGCCCGCAGTGAGCAGCGAGCGGAACAAGAAGGCGTTTTGGGACAAGGCGAAAGCGGAGGCGTTCGGGGTGTCGGCGAAAACCCCGCCAACGTATCGAGCGACGGAAAAGAAAACCACGCGCATGGAGAAGCCGCCGCTGCCATTCGATTTGCAGGAAATGCAAAAGCTCATGTCGAAGAAGTTTGGTAGCACGGCGACGGATACGCTAGCGATTCTGCAAAAGCTCTACGACGCGAAGCTCATCAGCTATCCGCGCACGGACTGCCGCCATTTGCGGGAGGACATGAAGGACAAGCTCTACGCGTCGCTCGTGGACGTGCACGCGCACCTGGTTGCGATGCGACCGGCGCTGCATTTGTCGCAGCAGGCATTGATGCCGAAGAAGATCGCGGTGGCGTCGCGGGCCTTTGATGACAAGCAAGTGGAAGGCCATTACGGCCTCGTGCCGACGGGCGAGGTGAACGGCATTGCCCAGCTCACGGGCAACGACCTGTTTGCTTACCTGACGGTGGTGCAGACGACGTTGATGGCGCTGGATGAGGCGGCGAAATATAAAGGTGTCACGCGGCGCTACACGCAGGAAGGCGGGGTGGGTCCGTATGCGCCGGCGGTGTTTAAGGCGACGCGCGAGCAGAGCGATTTCCCGGGGTTCAACCGCTGGGTGAAGCGCGAAGCGAAGGTGGCGGTGGCGCTGCCGCCGATTGCGGCGAAGCAGATTTTGGAGGCGGTGACGTTGAAGGAACTGACGACGAAGCCGCCGGAGCATTTCACGGACGCGACCTTGCTCGATGCGATGAAGTATGCCGGCGAGACCTTCGACGACGACACGCCGGAGGAGCAGCGCGAGGCGATGGTCGCGGTGATGAAGGACAAAGGCATCGGCACGGCGGCGACGCGGGCGAACATCATCGAGAAGATTTTGCTGCGCGGCTTTGTGGTGCGGGAAAAATCGAAGCTCCTCTCGACGGAAAACGGTCGGCTATTGTGTCGCGAATTGGCGACGCGCGCGCCCACCATGCTCTCGGCGAAACTCACGGGCGAGTGGGAGCTGATCTTAAAAAAAATGGAGCGCAATACGACGGCGATGACGCGTCCTAAATTTCTGGATGCACTCCTCGCGAGCGTCGTGAATATGAAGGAAGGGTTTATCAAAGGGAGCACGCGCCCTGGCATCAACGAGCCGGTGATTGCGGTGACGGCGGGCACGCCGGTGATTGACGCGATTTGTCCGAAGTCGCAGGAAGCGTTGCTGGACCGCGGGCCATTTTTCGAGGCGGCGGGCTGGCCGGGCGTGCGTTTATGGAAGAGCGCGTTTGGGAAGGCGTGGAGCGCGGCGGAGTTTGTTACGCTGCTGGAGAGTGTGCTCGCGAAGAAACCGTTTCATGCGACGGGCCTGAAGTCGGCGACGGGCAACCGCGACTACGCGGCCGACCTCGTGATCGACGAAGGGACGAAGAAGCTCGTGATCTTCACGCCGGAGCCGACGAAGGTGAAAGGCGTCAAGTGCCCGAAGTCGGGGAAGCTGCTGCTGGACGGCGGCGGGTGGTTTGAAGCGCCCGGCTGGCCGGGCGTGAGGCTGTGGAAAAATGCGTTTGGAAAAACGTTCGCCGCCGAGGACTACGTCGCCGTGCTCCAGGGTTGGAAAGACGGCGCACCGATCGACGTGGCGGGGCTGGTCTCGGCGAAGTCGGGCAAAGGCTACACGGCGAAGCTCGTGCTCGATGAGAAAGCGGGGAAGGTGAAGTTGGATTTCGGGGTGGGGCCTCAGGTCTGATTGGGCGCTGAGTTCTTATTCACTAAGGCTTGGCAATGCTCGAAGACTCCTTTGGAAAACTCGAGGAGTGTATCGGCGGTTTCTGACACTGGGCGGAGCAACACTGGGTCAAGCGGGGTCGTGTATTCAAGCACGAGACAGAGCCCCTTGTTCCACTTCGCGACCCGTTCGTGCGAATGCACAAGAACGTCTAGATCACCGCATTTGAAATTCGTGGGAGGAATGCGAAATACGTTTATCTCGTGGGCGTCTTTAGGCGCGTAGATTCGTGCACCGAGCACTGCTTGGCCCATTCTGGGCGATGACGAGGTGACGGGTTCGACAAACAGATATAGGAGGTGAAGCCAATGAGTGAGTCGACCGATTTGAAAGCCAAGCCGGCTTGCATCGTGCGCGCAGCGACCTCCTTTGGCCAAGAAATAGGCCCTGACGCTGTGAAACTGATCGCCGAAGACTTCGGCCGTCTCCTTTGACTCGAAGAGCGGCCCCCATCCATTGGGGAGTTCTAAGGGATACATGCCGAGGGAGCGCATATAGCCGCCGAAGTCGTGCGTGAGGCGGTGTTCGCGTTGTTGTAGCATTCCACGAACGTCACGCCAGAGAAAGTGCGGTTCTTTTGGACGGAGGTAGCGAGAATCGCCCAATACATCAGTGCTGATGTTGATCGGGATGGTGCTGATCAAGGCGACGCGCTAGGGGCGTTGCCATGACATGGTCAGATAGCGCTCAAGTTGTCGGTCGCCAAGTGGGCTCCAAAGCTTGTGCTCACAGATAATGTCGAAGTCTTCGCAACGAAGTAGAAAGTCCGGACGATTTTGGGCGTCAGAACCGGGATGGTTCTCAGATTTTTGAAATCGGGCGGTTGGTTGGTCTGCTTGTCGTAGCAATTCGTTTACTAGCCCTTGTCCAACCTCTGGCACGCATTCGATGAGGTAGTGCAGGTGCGCTGTGAATCGATCCTCGTCGGAAAGGTTTTCGGAAAGCAGGAAGATATTCATTGAGCGGTTTCTGTGGTCTCTCGTTTAGGTATTCTCGGAAGAGCGGTGCATCGCGTTAGACTTAGCTACGGGCAAAGGCCAGCAGCGGGGCGAAGTTGTTTTCGTCGGCGGCGCGGAGGGCGGCGAGGTAGCGGTTGCGGGTTTCGCCGGCGGGGACGAGGTTGGCGCGGGCGCCCCACGTGAGCGGTGGGGCGGAGCGAGACGCGACGAGGACGTCGGCGATGAGGCGGGCGTGGCGGCCGTTGCCGTTGGGCCAGGAGTGGATCACGACGAGGCGGTGGTGGAGGCGCACGGCGATTTCGGCGAGCGGGTAGCTGGCGTGTGAGAGTTGGACCTGCGTGTCATCGAAGGCGTTGCGGACGCCTTCGGTGAGGCGGGGCACGGCCCAACCGAGGTTTTTCTCGCTGTTGCGGTAGCGGCCGGCCCAGCGCCAGACGCCGTGAAACATCCGGCGGTGGAGTTCGCGCGCGAAGGCGTCGGTGAGGAGGTCGGGACGCGCGAGGGACTTGGGGCGCATGGCCCAGACACGGGTGGTGTTAATCGTGTGGCGCTCGAGTTCATTGAGCTGGGCGCGGGTCGAGAGACTCGGGATGAGGTCGAGTTGCTCTTCGGGAGTGAGCGGCGTGTCGCCGTCTTCGGAGGGGAAGAGATCGTCGCCCGGGGTCATGGAGTGGGTAGCGGAGTAGGAGCCGTGGGCGCGGTGGGCGCGGATTGTGGGTGGGGGAGGTCGCCGACGGCTTGGCCTTCGAGGGACATCGAGTGTTCGGTGGCGACTAGGTGGGCGCGGTCGGGGTCGTGATGCGCGGCGAGGGCGCTGAAGGTGTCGGCGACGCCAGGGCGCGGGACGAGGAAGTAAACGACTTCGCAATCCATCGCATCGGCGGCGCGTTGAAGGGAGTTGAGGCTGATCGCGCCGCGGGCTTCGGAGGTTTCGAGGGCGGCGTAGGATTGGCGCGATAGTCCGAGCTTCGTGGCGACACCGGCTTGGGTGAGTGCGGTGCTCTCGCGGATGGCGCGGAGCCAGCCGTGCACGGGGCGGCGGACGGCGGCGCGGGCGGAAAGCAACGGGCCGATCTGGTCGTTCAGGCCTTTGAGCACGATGTCGCGAACCGCAATTTTCATGCATGGTATAGATTGCCTAATATTAAATTAAGCAAGTTATAAGATGCTTATTGTATAATTTAAGCAGGTTAAAACATGTTTTTAGTGCATTCACGGGTCAGATGTTTGGAGGCAGGTGTAAATTTTTGACCGAGATTGGGACAGGTCGAGGTTCTCGCCGCAGCAAGACGTAACCGGAGCAAAGCCCTTTCGGCGAAGCTCGTGCTCGATGA
>CAMATV010000076.1 GCA_945861235.1 Opitutus sp. GAS368 | reverse complement strand
TCTTTTTGGGCAAGGAGCCGGGTCCTGATGCTATCAATCAGGGGCTCACCCAATCGCTGATAGGCGTCGATCAGCACATATCGGAAACCGGCGGGACTCGCGGGGGAAATCCGCACGTCCGCTTCCGGTTGGTCGATCGCTTCGCGTTTTTCTCCCTTGTTCCAATTCAAGAGGTCCAAGCCCAGGCCAAGGACGCGCGGGCTTTCGCTCAAACGCTTGCTCAACATGTGGAGGGCATAGATTTCGTCGGCGCCTTGGAGCTTGATGGTGATGACATCCGAGAGGAAGCGTGAGAACACCTGATCGAACCATTCGCGGTCGTCGACGTAGATGCGTTGGTCCTTGATGTGGTCCAGGCAGTCTCGGCTGAATCCTCCGCGGAAACGGGTGTCGCGACGTGCCATCCAACTGAAGGGATCGTAGATGAAATGCAGGTTGGCTAAGAAGGTTTGTTGCAAGCGGGTGAGTTCTTTTTCCCCGGTGTGGTCGTCGGAATAGAAAATGGGGTAGGTGAGGCTAACCTCCTTGAAGGCGTTGGGCGGAACTTGCACGGGCAGTCCTCGCTCGATGAAGTGAAAGCCTCTGAGGGTGTCGAGATTGAGTCCCTGGGTCTTGTCGGTCGCAAAGGAACTGTTCCGGTTGTTCGGGTTGTTGAAGAAAAACACATCCCAGCGATCGGTGATGCGCCGCTCCCACTTGGCCATTGCGGGATTAAAGCGAATATCGCTCGCGTATTTGGACTCGGGTTTGTTGGGCGCGATCTTGTTCAAACGATCCAGATCCCAAGCGACCAGAGATTTGATTTTGAAAAAGGGCTCTTTGATGAGCCGTGAAATGATGGCGCGTTCGCGTCGCAACCAAGTCGACTCATCCAGCGTGAAGGTGCCGAACCCGAACGCGGCGGTGAATTGCGCCATTTCCCGATCAAAGTCTTTTCCGAGTTTGATCCGGAACTGCAGGTGTTTGATTTCATCGGTGACCAGTTTCTTGTGATAGCCGAGTAACAGTTTGTTGAAGGATTTCGCGAAACTGAAGACGACCTCATTGGCTCCCTCGTAGTCTTTGCCGGTGAAACCATCGATGATGGGAATCTTGCCGTGGTAGGCCGTGACGTTGAAGGCCTCCATCTTGACGACGTCTTCGCCCGCGGGCTCTTGCGCTACGAGTGTTGAGGTGCCGGTCAGTGCCAGTCCGAGCACCACGAGGGCGCAGCGAGGCATCAGTGCTGGCATGGGTTGCGAGGAAATGGCGCTCGGCGTCGGACTGCTATTATCCCGCGGCGGATCACGGGAGCTCTTTTATCTGGATCCGCCGATACTCCATCTGGCCGACATCTCCTTCGACGCCGATCGGGCCGGTGGCCGGAACTTTCAGCGCAGCCTCCAGCAGCTCGCCGTTGCAGGTGCAGTGCGCAACGCCATCCTTCACCGTGATCTCAATTTCGTTCCAGTCCTGTGCGCGGTATTTTTTCAGCGTCTTGTATTTGTCTGGGCCGGCAACGAGGTAGTCGCGGCACTGGAGCTGGGGCTTGCGGATGAAGATACCGCTGTCGGCGCCGGCCGCCGCGCGAAACTCGAGGCGCAGCACAAAGTTCTTGGGGAATTCCTTTGTCGTCCATAGCTTCTGTGCGAGGCGCGGGGTTTTGGGATGCACGATGAGAACGCCGTCCTTCGCGGAGAACCGCCCGTCGGTCGCGGCGGCCTTGCCATCGAAGGCGTCCGCAATTTTTTCGTCGGTCTTCGCCCCGTCCCGATAGCACCAGCCGGTGAGATCTTTGCCGTTGAAGAGACTGACGAATCCAGAAGCGGGCTTAAAGGAGTCGGCGCCGCGAACAGCGGTGATTGCGGTCATTGCGAGCGCGAGAAAAACAAGTGAGGAAGTGAGTCGTTTCATGGTGTATATTGGAAAATTGGATGCAGTGGATAATTGCGCCCATCGTGACGATACTGGCCACGTTGAGCCGCGGGATTTAGTTGATCAGATGATTGCTCGGAAGCCGGATTTTCAGGGATTGATTCCGGGAGAGGTGAGCTGCAAGGAAACGGGATTTTTGCGGGAATGATCCGACGGAAAATCCCAGCGGGACGAAGAGGATTTATTTTTTGATGTGAAAGGACCAGGGGGATTACTGACTCGGAGAAAGGTCGATCTCCAAGGGGCGGGGGTTACGAGGGTGACGGCGGAAACAGAATCAGACTCCCGTTGGCCCCCTTCGCTCAAGCCTGCATTTCCGAAGTGCCCGCGAAAGACGCATTCGCAAAGGGGCCAGATGGGCACGAAATTATTTGAGTTCGCTCGCCGCGGGGAACCAAAGCCCGGTTCTTCTTTTTTTTGCCACCTCTGTTTTTGCCGATCCTGATCGTCGATTGCCGCTGCAGGCGCTGGCGCGGCGACGCACGCTGGGTATCTCGATCTTAAGCGGGTCGAATCGGGGAGTGGTCGGATCGAAATTGTGGTGGCGAGTGAAATACGATGGGAGTCGGGGCTTGACAGGCTACGGGGGCGACAGTGTTGTTCTCATTTTTTCCAAGCAAGCAACGCTCCGTAAAACATCCGTCATGGCTCTCAAAATTCGTCTTACCAAGGTTGGCTCCGTGCATCAGCCGCTTTATCGCGTGGTTGTCGCCGAGGCCCGTTCGCGTCGCGATGGCGCCCCCGTTGAAAACCTTGGCACGTACACACCCAAGACCAAGGGTAACCCGATCACTCTCAAGCTCGACCGCGTCGATTACTGGATCAGCAAAGGTGCTGTGCCCACTAACACGATGCACGCGATGATCAAGAAGGCCCGCCGGACTGCCGCTGCCACCGCTCCTGCGGTTGTGGCCAGCTAATCCGCTGCGTTTCCTCTCTATTAATCGCCCAGCCTTGGAGGCTTGGGCGATTTTTCGTTTAAGCGAATCGCCGCACCTCGGTTGCCTGCCTCGAGCCACTCGCGCCCATGTCGCTCACGATCGACGTCCTGACGCTGTTTCCGCGGATGCTGGATGGGTTTTTGGTTGAGAGCATTCTCGGCAAGGGCATCGCGGCGGGTCATCTCGCGGTCAAAGTCCACGACGTGCGGGCTTGGTCGACGGACAAACATCGCCGAGCAGATGACCGGCCGTTTGGTGGCGGAGCGGGCATGGTCATGACACCGGAGCCGGTGTTTGCCGCGATCGAGCAACTGCAGACGCCGGGTTGCCGCCGGATTTATCTGACCCCGGACGGCACTCCGCTGTCGCCGGCGCTGGCCTGTGAGTTGTCGCAACAGCAGCATCTGATTTTCCTTAGCGGCCACTACGAAGGGATCGACCAACGCATCCGGGATGGCGTGATTGATCAGGAGATCAGTATCGGCGATTATGTGTTGACGAATGGCACGCTGGCGGCGGCCGTGGCGATCGATGCGCTGGCCCGTTTCATCCCCGGTGTGCTCGGTGAGGAAAAGTCATTGACGCACGAATCCTTCACCAACACGTTGCTCGACTTTCCTCAATACACGCGTCCCGCCGAGTTCCGGGGCATGTCCGTTCCAGACGTTCTTCTCTCTGGAAACCATGCCGAAATCGAAAAATGGCGGCACGCGCGACAAGTGGAAAAAACCCGTCAGGTCCGACCAGATTTACTCAAATAACTCAGCCATGAACCCGATCATTACCGCAATCACCGCTTCGCAGGTGAAAAAAGACATCACGCCGTTCAAAGTCGGCGACGGCGTGCGCGTGCACACGAAAGTCCGCGAGGGCGACAAAGAGCGCGTCCAGATTTACTCCGGCATCGTCATCGCCCGTAAGGGGCACGGCATCCACGAGTCCTTCACGGTTCGTCGCATCAGCTATGGCGAAGGCGTCGAGCGGGTGTTCCCGGTCAACTCGCCGAACATCGACAAAGTCGAGGTCGAGCGTGAGTCCGAAGTGATGAAGGCCCGCCTTTACTACCTCCGCGGTCGCACCGGCAAGGCCGCTGTCGCCGTCAAGGTCAAGGACCGCTCGGCCGAGATCCACGCCAAGAACCTCGCCGAGAAGGCCGCGACTGCTGCCGCCTCTGCCGCCTCCGCCTCTGCCGCTGCGGCTGCTGCGGCTCCGGCGGCTCCTGCGGCGAGCTGAGTTTTTGGTTTATCAACCCTCTCGAAAGCGAGCCTCACCTGAGGCTCGCTTTTTTTGTCTATGCCCGGTGCGACCGATACATAACGATACCGCCCTCACCACAAAAGCGACGTTGCGTGCCCGGCTGAAACGCTGATTTTCCGAGATTCTCGGAGCTGTTTCCCGAGAGCCCTCACCACGTTTTTCGAATAGACCGACCGGAAACCAGTAGGTTTAACAAGGGGAGCGGAGCGGCACGCCGGCGAGCGCCGGCCCTCCTGAGGGCGGAGCGCTCCGGCGCAGGTCAGGCGTTGTTGGTGCGCGTCGACACCTCAATCACATCGTGCGGGGCGGCTTCTTTTTGGCCGGCGGGGCTGACGCGGATATAGCGGGCCTTGGTGCGGAGCTCGGGCAGCGTCGCCGCGCCGAGGTAGCCCATGCCGCTTTGCACGCCGCCGATGAGCGTGCCGAGCACGTCGTCGACCGAGCCGCTGACTTCCTTGAGAGCTTCGATGCCTTCGGCGGCCACCTTGCGGGTCTGGTCCTGCTTGTCGTGACCGTAGCGTGCGGCGCTGCCTGCTTTCATGGCGGCGAGGCTGCCCATGCCCCGGTATTGTTTATAAATTTTCCCGCTGATTTCCATGATTTCGCCGGGCGCTTCCCGGCAGCCGGCGAGCAGGCCACCCAAAATGACGGCGTCGGACAGCGTCAGGGCTTTGACGATGTCGCCGCTCTTGGTGATGCCGCCGTCGGCGATGAGTCGGACATTTTTTGCCTTCGCGGCGTGGCCGGCGACGTGGAGCGCGGTGAGTTGGGGGATACCCACGCCGGCGACGATGCGGGTGGTGCAGATGGAGCCCGGGCCTTGGCCGATCTTAATGGCCGAGGCCCCGCAATCGGCGAGGAACGAAACGCCGGCTGCACTGGTCACATTGCCCGCGATGAGCGTGAGGTCGGGGAACGCGTCGCGGACGAGCTTGACGACGTCGCCGACTCCGGCGGTGTGTCCATGAGCAGTCGATACGGCGATAGCATCGACATGCTCGGCGACGAGATGGCTGACGTGTTCGAGGAGTTTATCGCGGTCGAGCGAGCCGTCGGGCAGGCGGATCGGCGAGAGCGCGGCTCCGACGACGAGCCGGAAATGGGCGTCGCGCGCAGGTTTGCGGCGCGACTTGGCTTCGGCGGTGATTTTTTCGACGTCCGAGCTGGTGACGAGACCGCGGAGGCGGCCGGCACCATCGACGACCAGCATTTTGTTAATGCCAATGTGCCGCGTAAAAAAAGCATCGGAGGATTTGATCGGATCCTTCGCGACGGAGCTCGCTTTTTCAGTGATGAGTTGGGCGCGGGGTGTCATCACAGCGGTGACCTGCTTGGTCTTGTAGCGGTCTTTCACGACGTTGCCGGAAAGGAGACCGACGAGAATTCCGGCGGAGTCGACGACGGGGAACGTGGAGAACGAGAAACGTTTTTCGTCGATGAGCTTGAGGACATCGCCGATGAGTTGGTCCGGGGTGACGGTGATCGGATCTTGGATGAGGCCGTGAATGTGACGTTTGACGCGGGCGACTTCCTTCACCTGCTCGCGGGGCGGCATATTATAGTGGATGAGGCCGAGGCCGCCGTTGAGCGCCATGGCGATCGCCATGCGCGACTCGGTGACGGTGTCCATGTCGGACGAGATCACGGGAATCTGCAGCCGCAGCCCATCGCTGATGACAGTCGAGGTGTCGGCGTCCTTGGGCAGAATCTCCGAATACAGGGTGGCGAGCGAAACGTCGTCGAACGTGAGCGCGGTGGGAAGATTGGCGCGGAAGAAGGCCGCGGCCGGCAGATAGAACTCCGCGTCAGCAGGCGAGGAGTGGGCGGTGGAGGACGGAGCAATCTTTGGCATAGATTGCCATGAACGGAGTAAGTGCGGCGGGCCGGAGCGCAAACAGAAACTCGGGTTTGCGCGCGGGCGGGTGCATGTATGACGTGGACGCGATGAGTTACCTTTTTCAATTTCGTCGCTATCATTTGCCGTTGCGGGCCCCGGTGCGCACGGCTCATGGGCGTTGGACCGAGCGCGAAGGGGTGTTGGTGCGATTGGAGACGGCGGAAGGCGCGGTGGCGTTTGGGGAGGCGGCGGTGTTGCCCTGGTTTGGGACGGAGACTGCAGCGGAGGCGGAGGCGGCGTGTCGGGCGGTGGGGGCAAAGGCGGGGGCTGACCTGCTGGCGAGTTTACCGGGCAAGTTGCGTTGTGTGAGAAACGCGCTGGCGGCGGCGCTGGGGGAGTTTGACGCTGGGACGGTGGGCCGGGCGAAAGCGGTGCCCTACTTGGGTGTCGCGGCATTACTGCCGGCGGGGCGCGCGGCGCTCGACGTTTTGCAGGCCAAAGGAGACCTGGGCTTTCGGGTGTTCAAATGGAAAGTCGGCGTGGGTGACGTGGCGGACGAGTTGTCGCTGTTGGATGATCTCTGTGGCGGGCTGCCGACGGGCGGGACGCTACGGCTCGATGCGAACGGGGCGTGGGATCGTCGGCGGGCGGAACGCTGGCTCGAGAAGTGCGCCGAGCGCCCGGTGGAATTTGTCGAGCAACCTGTCGCGCCCGAGGCGCGGGGCGCGGATGATTTGCTGCGGGGACTGGCGGAGGATTTTCCCACGCCGATCGCACTCGATGAATCCGTAGCCGGGGACGGTGATATTGAGCGTTGGCTGGGGGCGGGCTGGCGCGGGGTGTTTGTCATCAAGCCCGCGCTACTCGGCCAGGTGGCGACGACGATGGACCGGCTCGCGAAGGCGAACGCGACGGTGGTGTTTTCCTCGGCGCTGGAAACGGCGGTGGGGGCGAAGGCCGCGCTGCGGGTGGCGTTTGCCTGGCCGGGCGAGGCGCGCGCTCTGGGGTTTGGGGTATGGCCGCTGTTTGCAGACGCGAGATTTGACGGCCCCCAGGCCGCACCGTTTGTGCGTTGGGAAGATGTCGAACGAATCAACCCGGAGGCGGTATGGAACGCGCTGAATTGAAATCGCTGCTGCGCGCGACCGGCGTCGCCGAGGAATGCGGCGAATTTTTTTTCGTGCGTGATCCCCAGCGGGTCGAACGGCTGCCGGCGGAAGTCGGGTCAGCGAGTGCGAGCGAGGGCTACGGTTGGCTGGGACTACCGACGGGAGGGACGAGCGGGCGGGTCCGTTTTGCTCGGCATGACGAGGTCACCTTGACGACGGCTGTAAGGGGATTTTGCGTACACTTCGGCCTCGAACGGGTGAATGCAGTCGGGGTGCTGCCCGCCTACCATGTGAGCGGGCTGATGGCCCGCGTGCGGTGTGCCGCGACGCAGGGCAGCTATGTCGCGTGGGCATGGAAACAATTGGAGCTGGGCAAAGTGCCCGTGCTCGACCGGCAGACTGGCGATTGGGTGCTCTCGTTGGTGCCGACTCAGTTGCAGCGGCTGTTGGCTTGGCCGACCGCGGTGGCGTGGTTGCGGACGTTTCGGGTGATTTTTATCGGCGGCGGGCCGGTCTGGCCGGCCTTGGCCGAGGCGGCGGCGAAGGCGGAGCTTCCCCTGTCGTTGAGCTATGGCATGACCGAGACAGCGGCCATGGTGACGGCGCTGCGACCGGACGAATTCTTGAGTGGGAACCGCAGCAGCGGGAAGGCGCTGCCGCACGCGAGGGTTTCGATCAACGTCGACGGGACGGTGAGCGTGGCGGGCGACTCGGTCTTTCACGGTTATTTTCCCGAATGGCTCCCGGCACGAGAATTCCAGACCGAAGATAACGGAAACTTGGATGCACACGGTCATCTCCAGCTCACGGGGCGGCGTGATGCGGTGATTATCACCGGTGGGAAAAAAGTGCAGCCGACGGAGGTCGAGGCGGCCTTGCGGGCCAGCGGAGAATTTTCCGACGTGGCGGTATTGGGTGTGCCGGATGCCGAGTGGGGTCAGGTCGTGGTCGCATGTTATCCGGAGGGCGGCCGGGTGCCTGATTTCGCGCGGGCGGTGGTGGCGTTGGCGGGGGCGAACAAACCCAAGCGCTTCGTCGCGATCCGTGACTGGCCGCGGAGTGTGCTCGGGAAGATTGATCGCGTCGCGCTTGCCACGGCGGTGGTGGCCGCGTCGTCGGCGTTGGGGCCTGAAGGGCCGTGAGAAAAAGCTTACGGCGCAAAACGATTTGTTTAGTGCTCATTCATGACGAAAAACGAAATAGCCGATGTGCTGAGCGAGATCGGGATGCTGCTGGAATTGAGTGGAGAAAATCCCTTCAAGATCCGCGCGTATCAGTCGGGCGCACGGGCGTTGGAGGTGATGGAGGAGGCCGAATTGGTGCGGTTGATTGCGGCGGGCGAACTCGGGACGATCAAGGGGTTCGGCGATGCGCTGGTGCAGAAAATCACCGAGCTGCACACGACGGGGCGACTCGTGTTTTTCGAAAAATTGAAGGCCTCGATCGAGCCGGGGCTCGCCGAGATGCTGCAGATCCCCGGGCTCGGGCCCAAGAAAATCCGGGCGCTGCATAGCAAGCTGGGGATCGCGAGCATCGCGGCGCTGGGGCAGGCGTGCGCCGAGGGAAAGGTCGCCGAGCTCGAGGGCTTCGGCGAAAAAACTCAGGAGAAGATCGTCGCGGGGATCAGGAATCGCGAGGCCTATGGGCGCCGTCATCTTTGGTGGGACGCGGCGGAAATCGCCGGACCGATTGTCGCGGGGCTGCGCGCGTTACCGCAGGTGCGCCGGGCGGAGTCGGCGGGAAGTCTGCGGCGGGGAATGGAGACGGTCGGCGATCTGGATTTCATCGTGGCGGCGGACGACGTTGCGCCGGTCGTGGAGTGGTTTGTCGCGCAGTCCGGAGTGAAAGAGGTCACCGCCAAGGGTGAAACGAAGGCGAGCGTGCGGTTTGAGAGCGGCTTGCAGGCGGATCTGCGAATCGTGCCCGAGGGGCAATTCGTTTTTGCGCTCCATCATTTCACGGGTTCGAAGGACCACAATGTCCAGTTGCGGCAGCGCGCGCTCGCGGCCGGGCTTAGTCTTAGTGAATGGGGCCTCGTGCCCGCGGAAGGCGAGGGCACGGCGAAAGAAAAAGCGGAGCAGGGGAAAAGTGTCGTCGCGAGCAGCGAAAGGGAATTGTTCGCCGCGTTGAAATTGAGGTTCATCCCGCCGGAGTTGCGGGAAGGGCTCGGTGAGATCGAGGCCGCGGAGCGGGACGAATTGCCGCGGCTCGTGGAGCTGGCCGACTTGCGCGGGGCGTTTCACAATCACACGACGGCCTCTGATGGACGCAACACGCTCGTCGAGATGACGGCCGCCGCGGAGGCGCTCGGCTGGGAGTATTTCGGCGTCGCCGACCACTCGAAGGCGAGTTTTCAAGCGAAGGGACTCAGCGAGGAGCGATTACTCCAACAGATCGGCGAAGTTCAGGCATTGAACGCGTCGCAGCGCTTTACGACGCATGTGTTCACCGGGACGGAGTGCGACATTCTCACCGATGGACGTCTGGATTTCGACGACGAGCTGCTGGCGAAACTGGACTACGTGGTGGTGTCGGTGCACAACGCGTTTACGCAGGATGAAGTGACGATGACGGCGCGAATAATCCGGGCGATCGAGCATCCGTTGACGTCGATGTTGGGGCACCTGACTGGGCGGCTGTTGCTGCGGCGAGAGGGTTACCGCGTCGACGTGACTAAGGTCATCGACGCGGCGATCGCCAACCAAGTGTTGATTGAACTGAACGCGAACCCGTGGCGGCTCGATCTGGACTGGCGGCATTGGCGCAAGGCGGCGGAGCGGGGCCTGCTGACGTCGATCAATCCGGATGCCCACGAAACGGCCGGGCTTGAGGATGTGCGCGCGGGGGTGAATGCGGCGCGGAAAGGCTGGCTCACCCGCGAGCACGTCCTCAACACGCGTCCGCTGGCCGAGGTGAAAATGTGGCTGGCGGATCGGAGGCGGTAGGGCGCGCTGGCGCGTGAGCGCGGTTGTGTCATCTGCGGTGCCCTGAGTCTGCGGGAAATCTCTGCCACCAGCGGACTCGCCGAATGCGCGCCGCCGCTCTTCCGGATTTCTCCCACAGATTCAGGACTCCACAGAGTAGGAAAAAAGATTTTTGCAGACATCATCATCGGGCGTTTGGTCGGGTTTGGTCGCAACGATCGGAGGTTTCCCGCAGATTCAGGACTCCGCAGATTTCGGACGTGGGCGAGAGCGAGGTGCTGCTCAGGTGTCGCGTTGATGGGTGGGTTGTCGGTTGTTCAGCAATCTGCTGGGACCTGGATCTGTGGGGAAATCCTTCGCAGGTTTGGTCGCAACGACCGGAGGTTTCCCGCGGATTCAGGACTCCGCAGATTTCGGACGTGGGCGAGAGCGAGGTGCTGCTCAGGTGTCGCGTTGATGGGTGGGTTGTCGGCCGCTCGTGCAATTTACGCTCAAGACGAGCTCCACCGGCTTGAAGGTAGCCTGCTTGCACTTGATATCATACCTGCCGCATCGCCAGTCAGCAGGCTCCTGTACCCCCCCCTACCGATCATTGTGAACCCATCCCGCCTTACTTTTTCTCGCCCTGAATTTGGAGATTCCGAAATTTGCCGAGGTCGTCGAAGGAGCCGAGTCCGATCCAGCCGTGGTTCAGCGTGTTATTCTGCGCAGTGATGACGGGCTTTTCCATGTCGTCGAAGAAGACAGTGATCATCCCCGTTGCGGTGTCATGGACGAGCTTGAGGCGGTGCCAGCGGCCGGGCTGCCAGGGTGTGCCCTCGGTGCGAGTGGCCGTGATCGGCTGACGGTCGGCGTGGTTGACGAGGTGGAGTTGGTGATGAACCCCGTCGGCCTTTTCGCCCAGGTGGGCGTA
>CAMATV010000075.1 GCA_945861235.1 Opitutus sp. GAS368 | reverse complement strand
GCTCCCTCCCGCTTCACAAATCGCACTCGCGGGCCGGGAAAAATCCTCCAACGTTTTCTGCATGCCCCCCGCTCCGTCCCTCAACCGCCGCGATTTCCTGCAACGCTCTGCCGCCCTCGCCGCCACGTCGCTCCTCGCCTCGCGCCTCTCACCCCGCTTGCACGCCGGCGAGCCAGCTGGGGCCTTTCGCAGCTCGTGGGACCGCGCGCGCGATCGCATCTGGCTCGGCCCAGAATACTGGGCGAATCCCCTCCAAGACTGGCAGGTCGCCAACCAGCGGATCGAGTGCGTCAACGCCGCCGCCGATCGCAACGTCCACCTCCTCACCCGCCAGCTGTCCAGCCGCCCGGGTACCGTTGAACTCCGCGTACGCATCGGCCGCGCCGACGGACCAACCCTCGCCGGCAAGGGCTCGGCCGGCTTCCGTATCGGTATTTTGGGCACGCTCAAAGACTACCCCGCATTGCACGACTACCGGAACAACCTGTGGCCCGCCCCGAACGCCGGTTTCAACGCCGGCTTCACCGCTGCCGGCACCCTGTTCCTCGGTCGTCCCGATGGGCCCACCGCCGCGCCGATCGACCTCGCCCGTGAGTCCCTTGATCTCCGTCTGACCATCACCCCGAAGGAGGGTGCTTACCAAGCCACGCTCACCGCGCTCGATCCCACCAACGCCCGTTCCCTCGCCGAGGTCACGCAGTCTGGGCTCGGCGGCGATCTCTTCGTCGGCAACCTCGCGCTCGTAAATAATTTCTTCAACGCCGCCGGTGCCCTCAGTACCAAAGGCAAGGCCAAGAAAAACGCCCCGACCGGCGGCCCCGATTTCGGTCTTGGTCGGTTTTGGTTCTCCGACTGGCGCGCGGGTGGCACCAAACTCACCGGCCACGACGATCAGGTGTTCGGGCCCATCCTGTGGTCGCACTACACCCTCAGCGACCGCGTGCTCAAACTCTCCGCCCAAATGCCGCCACTCGGCCTGCAGGACACGGCTCCCGTGCGTCTCCAACTTCAGGATTCGTCAGGCTGGAAAACCGTGGCTGAAGCGAAAATTCATCCCGACGCCCGCACCGCGACGTTTCGCATCGCACCCTGGGACGATACCCGGGACGTCGCCTATCGTCTCGTCTACGCCTTGGGCGATCGCGCCGGCGGCGCCACCGACCACTATTGGACCGGCACCGTGCGCCGCGATCCCGTCGACCAGGAGACGCTCACGGTCGCCGACGTCTCGTGCAACATCCACACGATCTTCCCCAACGTCCCGCTCGTGCAAAGTATGGCGAAGCTCCGCCCCGACGTCCTCGCCTTCGTCGGCGATCAGTTTTACGAGAGCACCGGAGGCTACGGCGTCCAACGCGCTCCACTCGACAAAGCCATCGTCGATTACCTGCGAAAATGGTATTTCCACGGCTGGACGTGGCGTGAACTGATGCGTGACCGCCCGAGCATTTCATTGCCTGACGACCACGACGTCTACCAAGGCAACCTCTGGGGCGAGGGTGGCGAAGGCCGCAAGACCACTCAAGAAGCGGGCGGCTACGATCTGCCCGCCGAATGGGTCAACGTGGTCCACCGCACGCAGACCTCGCACCACCCTGATCCCTACGATCCCGCTCCGGCCAAGCGTGGCACGCTCAACTACTACGGACCACTCACCTACGGCCGCATCAGTTTCGCCATTCTCGCCGACCGTCAGTTCAAGTCCGCCCCCGAGGGAAAAGTCCCCCCAACTGGCACCCGCGGCGATCACGTACTTGATCCGCACTACGACCCCAAAACCGCCGACCTTCCCGGGCTCGCGCTGCTCGGCGCCAAGCAGGAGCAGTTCATCCGCGAGTGGGTGCTCGACTGGCGTGGCGCGGACATGAAGGCCGCCATCTCCCAGACGGTCTTCACCGCGATGGCGACGACGCACGGCGGGAGCCAGGAGATTCTCATGGCCGACTACGATGCGAGCGGCTGGCCGCAATCCGCCCGGCGCAACGTCCTGCGCGAGCTCCGCAAAGCCTTCGCCGTCCATCTCGCCGGCGATCAGCATTTGCCCGCCGTGGTCCATTACGGGATCGATACCCATCGCGACGGCCCGGTCGCTTTCGCCGGTCCCGCTGTGAATGTCGGTTACCCGCGCTGGTGGGAGCCCGCCAAGACGGGTCGCAACCGGGAGTCCGGCAACACCGAACTCACCGGCGATTTTCTCGATCACTTCGGCAATCCGCTGACCGTGCTCGCGGTAAAAAACGGCCCCTACGATCCGCCCAAGACCGTTCTTGAACAGGTCAACGCGAAGACGAGCGGGCTCGCGGTCGTGCGATTCAACAAATCGAAACGCACCATCACGTTCGAGTGCTGGGCCTATTCGGCCGACGTGACCAAGCCCGGCTCCCAAATGCCCATGTGGCCGGTTACCGTGAATCAACTCGACAACTACGCGCGCAAACCGACCGGACGGCTCCCCACCCTCAACATCACCGGCTCGCACCACCCGGTCGTTCAAGTTTTCGAAGTAGCGTCCGGCGAGCTCGTCTACGCGCTCCGCCTCAATGCCCAATCCTTCCAACCCCACGTCTTCGCGCCCGGTCGTTACGTGATAAAGGTTATCGATACCGAAGAGAATCGCACGATCACTTTGCCGTCCTTCGAAGCAGCGACAGGGAACACCGGATCGATTGACGTAAAATTCTAAACCTGCCGCACGTCGGTCTGCTCCCAAAACAGTGACGCGCCGCATAGTCGGCCGACTGCGCCACGCCGTTCGTCGTCTATCGTTGCAGCCTCCCCCGCTGGTCGGAACCATGCGGCTCCTGATTTCTATGCGTGTTCGAGATTAGACGAACACCGGTTTTCTTGTAGGAGCCTGCTTGCGGGCGATTTTACATTTCACCGAGTGACCACGTCCTGAATCGCCTGCAAGCAGGCTCCTGCCTCCAGGAAAATCAGTCTAGTATTGAAAGCGATCGCTCGCCCCATGCGCGTCCCCTCGGGCACCGCCGTCGGTGTCGGCGTTTTATTCCACGAGCGCTCGAGCTAATCGCCCGCCTTCAACTGCGAACACGCGTGCACCTCCGCGCTCGCCGCCTCCGGCGCGCCCATCCCGTCCGGCGCGGCGCCCGCCAGCATCCGCAACCCTTCCGCAAACGACACGCCCCCGTCGCGCCGCCCCCGCTCCAGCATTTTCCAGTGCGCGAGCACGCCCTCCAGTTTCGCCCGGTCTACCTCCACCCACTTGCCCTTGAGCAACCCGAGCCCCGCATCCGCCGCCGCGATCCGCGCCCACTCCTCGTCCGTCACCGCCTCACCGTCGAGCGTGAGCGCCACTTTGAAATCCAACAACGCATCCAGCCCCGCCGCTTTTTTCTCGCCCACCGTCACATTCACCGGCGGCCGCGACGGCCGCCCCGCCTTCCACCAATCCGGGATGCGCACCAACAGCCCACTGGCCTCACAGAGCGCCACGTCGCCCAGAAAACGATGCGCCTCCCGCGCCGTCCACGTCTGCGGCTGAAACACCCGCTGCGACTCCACCAACTCTCGCGCCAACGTACTCTGCTCGGCCGCCCGCTGCACCGGCGCAAGTAAGGTCAACAACGCCGCCCGATTCCCCGCCCCCGCATACTCCTGCAACGCTCGCCCCAGCGGCAGGTATTGCGGTTTGTCCTGCTCCGACAAGCGGTGCGTATAGGTCGCCAGAAACGCCAACGGCCGCTCCCCATCGCGTTTGTTTTCCGCCAAATGAAACGTCACCCGCCCCACCTGCCGCCAGAGCGGATTCTGCGCCGCGAGCCACGCCGCCGGCCCGCCCGCCTCGGCCCGCCCGCCTCGGCCCGCATCGTTATCTTTCCGCGCCACCCCGACACATTTGCTCGCGTCCTGCGCGGTATCCCGCTGGCGTTTCAGACTTTTCCGTGAACACACTTCTGCTTTGGGATATCGATGGTACCCTCGTCGCCTCCGGCGGCGCCGGCATGCGCGCGCTCCGCACCGCGCTGCTCCGCACCTTCGCGATCGACGGCTCCCTCGAGGACATCGATTTCGGAGGCCGCACCGACCGCTGGATTATGCGGCGCATCTTTGGGAAATTTGGGCTGCCCGCCACCGAGGAAAACTTTACCCGTTTCCTCGACGGCTACCTCGCCGAACTGCCCGCCGAGCTCGCCAATCCCCACGCCCGCGTCCTTCCTGGCGTGCGCGCACTCCTGGCCACCGCCGGCGCACGTCCCGACGTCGCCCAAGGCCTGCTCACCGGCAACGTCGAGCGCGGCGCCCGCACGAAACTCAGCCACCACGGTCTGTGGGACCACTTTCCCTTCGGTGCCTTCGCCGACGACAGCGAGTTCCGCAACGAGCTCGGACCCCACGCCCTCCGCCGCGCTTACGCCCACACCGGTGTCCAGTTTCCCCCTACGCGCACGTGGATTATCGGTGACACTCCGCACGACATCGCCTGCGCCCGCGTGATCGGGGCCAACGTAATCGCTGTCGCCACCGGCACCCACACGACCGCAGAGCTCGCTGCGCACTCCCCCGACGCCCTCCTCGCAGATCTGGCCGACGCCTCCGCCTTCTGGAACATCATCACTCCCTCCTCCTGACTTGTCCTGCTCACCGTCACCCGTCACCTGTCTCTCGCCATGAAACTGTTCACCATCGCCATCGGCTCCGACCACGCCGGCTTCGCTTACAAAGAAGCCATTAAAGCCCTGCTCCTCGCCGAGGGTCACACAGTGCGTGACTTTGGTACGCATGCCGACGCCAGCTGCGACTACCCCGATTTTATCCGGCCCACCGCCGAAGCCGTCGCCCGCGGCGAATACCAACGCGGCATCGTCCTCGGCGGCTCTGGCAACGGCGAAGCCATCGTCGCCAACCGCGTGAAGGGCATCCGCTGCGGCCTGTGTTGGAACGAACAAGTCGCAATCTGGAACCGCACTCACAATGACGGCAACTGCCTCTCCCTTGGCCAGCGTACCGTGACCGAAGCCGAGGCCCTGCACATTGTGAAAGTCTGGCTCGCGACCGAATTCGAAGGTGGCCGCCACCTCGCTCGCATTCAAAAAATCGACGCGGTCTGAACCCCGCGTAGTTTTACGCCCCGCCCCGTAGCCGCGAGCGCCAGCGATTGGACCAGCCAGCGCTCGCGGTCGCCCCGCTTTCGGCAGGCGCTCGTCGTTCATTTGACGACCGCTGGCTAGCCAGGGGCACCGTCCACGACCGTCGTTTTGCTTTCCGGCCCATTCTGCGCGACGTTGCATTCGGCTTCTACTGTATCCAATTTCAGGCCGCACCGTCAAACGGCTCACATGTCACTTGCCTACCAGCATATTTTCGAGCCTGGCACCGATCCGTCCGCGCCGCCCCTGCTGCTGCTCCACGGGACCGGCGGCACCGAACACGATCTTCTCCGCCTCGGTCGCGCGATCTCCCCGGGCTCCGCTCTCCTGAGCCCCCGCGGAAATGTCAGCGAAAACGGCGCCGCGCGCTTCTTTGCCCGCATTGCCGAGGGCGTTTTCGATCCCGCCGAGATCATCCAACGCACCCACGCCCTCGCCGATTTTCTCTTGGCCGCTGAAAAACGCTACGCGTTCGGACTGCCGCGCCTCACGTCGGTGGGCTTTTCCAACGGAGCCAATATCTCCGTCACGCTCATGCTCCTGCGGCCGGAACTCCTCGCTCAAGCCATCTTGCTGCGCGGCATGGTCGTGCTCGATCAAACCGCCGCCCCCGGCTCGCTCACGGGCAAACGCGCGCTGCTCCTCAACGGCAGCGTCGACCCGCTTGTTCCGCTCGATCATCCGCCCCGCATCGCCAACCTCCTCCGCGCTGGCGGCGCTGATGCCACGGTCGATTTCATACCCGCCAGCCACCAGTTCACCCCTCAAGATCTCGCCGCCGCGAAAGACTGGTTCGCCGCCGGACGTCGGTGAAATCACGGCCCGCCGGAACCCCGGCCCGATCAGCCGCGTGCGCGCACACAAGTCATCCCAACGTCATTTGTGTTTTTGACTGCTGGTAGCTGCGAGCGTGAGCGAGTGGTGTTTCGACAACCGCACGCGCACCCCTATTTCCGCAACCACGCCAGCGTCACATCCGTAAAATCGGTAAACACCCCGTCGCTCCCCGCCTCGCGAAACAGCGCCGCATGCAGCGCATCCGCCGTCGGACAATTCTTCGGCAAATCATCCACGCGGATCGTGTAGGGATGCACCGCGAGTCCGCTCGCGTGAGCCCACTTCACCAAGTCGGTCAGTTTTTTTTCGGTCGCACTCGACCACGTGACGATGCGCCCGATCGCCGGACCAATGCCGTCCACAATCGCCGCCAGCTCCTTCAAGCCCTCCGCCGTGCAGAGCGTGTCATGGTCGACTCCGTCCACGTCTTGGCCTCGCCCATTGAGCAGCATCACCAACCGGCCTTTCCATCCGAGTTCGCCCCGGATTCGCCTCACTTCGGTCAGTTCGAAACACTGAAGAAAGCAGGCGTCCGCTTTCGTCGCGTAGCCGTAGCGTGCAAGGATGGGGAGCACGACGCGGCTGATGTCGTGACCCTGCTCGCGATGCCATTTCGGTTGTTTGATCTCCGGGTAGATACCCACGTTGCGGCCCAGGCTGCGATTCAGGCCTTGGATGAGTTGCAGCTCTTCCTCCAGCGTCGAAACATGAAACTCCGCCGCCGCGGTCTCCGACGGATAACGCTTCGCAAAAACCGCCTTGCCCGTCTTGGCGTTGAAGCGCTCCGCCACCCGCAGTTGCTTGAGTTCCGCGAGCGTGAGATCGAGCACATAGAAGCGCCCATCGGCACGTTTTCGGTCCGGGAACCGCTTGGCCACATCCGTCACTGTATCGAGGTAAATATCATGCAACACCACCGGCACATCGTCCTTCGTGAGCACGATGTCTTGCTCAAGAAAATCCGCGCCGAGCCCGTAAGCCAAGGTCTTCGCCGCCTGCGTGTGCTCGGGCAGGTAACCGCTCGCACCCCGATGCGCGATGACGAGTGGTCGCGTTTCCGCCGCGAGAGCGGAAGCCGCGCACGCGAAAAAAACGCCGAGTAACGACAGGTAGGAGCCCGCTGGCGGGCGATGATCGGTGGTTTTCGATTTCATGTGTGAAATAAACGCCCGCCTGCGGGCTCCTACGTTAGCTTCCGCCCCAGCGTCATCGCACTAAACACCATCGTCAGCACACAGCACACCATCATCGTGCCAAACACCCCGTTCCAACCCCACGTGTCGGCGATCCAACCCACGCCCGCACCCGAAGGCGCCGAACCGAGGAAGTAGCCGAAAAAGCCCGTGAACCCCGCCGCCGTGCCAGCGGCTTTCTTCGGCACGAGATCGAGGGCGTGCAACCCAATCATCATGATCGGTCCGTAAATGAAAAACCCAATCGCGATCAGTGCGGCCATATCGATCCAATACGGTCCGCGGCCATTCAAACCGTAGACGACCAAACCGACGAGCGTAAGACCCATAAACAAAATCGTCGCCGGGGCCCGCCGCGCCTTGAACACCCGGTCGGAAATCCAACCGCAGAGCAGGGTTCCGGGAATACCCGCCAGCTCAAACGCCGTCCACGCCCAGCCGGATTCCTTAAAGTTGAAGCCTTTCGCCGTCTGCAGATAGGTCGGTATCCAGTTTACCACCCCGTAGCGCACGAAATACACAAACGCGTTCGCAATCGCGATCGCCCACAGAAATTTATTGTTCAACACGTGGCTGCGAAAAATTTCCTTGAAGGTAAACGTGCGCTCGTGTTCGGCCGAGTAGTTCGGCGGGTAGTCTTTTTTATACTCCTCGATCGGCGGCAGCCCGCAGCTCTGCGGGGTGTCGCGCAAGAGAAGCAGAATCAATCCCGCCACCCCGGCCGCGATCGCCGCATTAAAATAAAACGTCGCCCCCCAGTGACCAAACCGCACCACCGCCCACGTGGCGAACACCGCAACCAGCGCCCCACCGACATTGTGCGCGACGTTCCACGTCGCGACGATTTTACCGCGCTCTTGGGTGCTCCACCAGTGCACCATCGTTTTCCCGCACGGCGGCCAGCCCATGCCGTTGAACCAACCGTTGAGCGTCTGCAAGGCGATGATCAACGCTAGCGAGTCGTAGATCGCCGGGACCGTGCCGAAAGCGAACGTGACGCCGCTCGTGAGCAACAATCCCAGCGCCATAAACCAGCGTGGATTGCTGCGGTCCGACACCGAGCCCATAATGAATTTGGAAATCCCATACGCCACGGAAAGTCCGGTCATCGCCCAGCCCAGTTGCACTTTGGTGAACTCCGGGTGCGCCTTCAGGATCGCCGGCAGCGCGAGCGAAAAATTATTTCGCACCAGATAGAAGCCCGCGTAGCCCACAAAAATCCCCGCAAACACCTGCCACCGCAGGCGACGATAGTGCGGATCAATCAGGTCGACCGGCAGCTGAGCGGTCGCCGGAGCAGGCTTAAAAAGCGAAATCACGTCCTAGGAGTGTGCAGATATTTTCAGCCGGGCGACAAGCTTGCGCACCCGCGTTGCGGTGTCCCCTCGTAAAATCAAAACTTGCGGGAAACATCGGTCGTGAACTGCCGCCCGCGCGGATTGGCACTTCCCGAGAAGAATCCATATTGCTCGTCGGCGAGCTGCGGCGCGCGGTCGAACACGTTGTTGATCCCGCCGCGCACCGTCACGCCACGCAGCCAAGCGCGAGCACTCTTCTCAAAACGGTAGGACAGCCACGCGTTGTGGTTGAACGACGGATCGATCCGCAGCAAATACCGCGTGACGCCGTTGTCGTTGAAAACTTTGATGTAATTCGGAAAACCCAATGCGCGATAGATCGGTTCCGTCGTCGCGGCCGACGTGTCGACAAAGGAGCCAAAGTAGCTGGTGAACCAACCGGCAGCGATCGGTCCTTGCCGCCACGAGAGCGACGCATTCGCGCGCCAGGTCGCGCGCCCGTTGCGCGCGAGTTCGTCGAGAATCGGCGAGACTTCGTCGGCCTTGGAGCGGCGGAGCACATAATGGGTCGCCTCGCTGCTCATCGAGAACTGACCGAGGCGCGTCTTCGGTCCGCGCCATTGCACGCCTAACTCGTAGCCTTGGATGTCGCGTCCGCTCAGATTGAGGTAGTCGTCGATCACACTGATAAACTCACCGACCGGTGCGCGACGACTGTTGTTGGTGGCTTGTCTCGCGTTGTAGGCCGCGAACGCTGCCCGATCCGCTGCGGATACCGGCTTTCGAATGATTTTGCTGGAGCCTTTGTAGTTTGCCGTGCCAGAGCCAAGGTCGATCTGGTCGATCAGCGTGCCCTTCGCCAACTCCGCCTTCGTGGCGAGATCGAGAATGATTTCATCGAGGTCGATGGCCGGACCGGCCCCGAAATTCTCGATCACCTTGTTTTGATTGAGGTGAAAATAATCGAACGCAAACGAGAGGCCGCGCACCTTCGGCACTTCGACCACCAAGCCGGCCACCCATGTCTTGGCCTCCTCCGGTTTGAGACTTTGGTTTCCTTGACGATAAGAGGTGCGCTGCGCCGTGCCGTCGGCCGGCAGCGCGGTGACTTCGAACCGATACGGATCGTCGGCGCTAACCTGGCGGCGCAACGGCGTGATGTTCGTCTGCACCAAATTCGGCGCGCGAAACGATTCGGCCACCGAGGCGCGTAGTTTGAGGAAACTCGCCGGCTTCCACACGACACTCGCTTTCGGCTTCGTCGTCTGGCCGTGAATCGAAAAATGCTCGTAGCGTCCCGCGAGCGTGACCTCGAGCGCCTCGACGAGGGGCTTGCGGTTGTCGCGGGTGACGAAAGGAAACGCCGCCTCAACGTAGCCGGCGAAAATCGTCTGGTGCGCGCTGATCGGTACGTTGGAACTCAGCGCGAGGAAGTCGTTGTCCCCTTCGCGCAGGAAGGGAAACTCGCTGCCGGAGCCCGGCGGATTCAGGCCGACATAGCTTGCGCGTTTGTCGGCATAGGTTTCGTAGCGCACCTCCGTGCCGGTCGCGACGCCGATTCTGCCGCCGTTGAAAACACGCCCCAGCTGACCGTTCACCTTTGCGTCCCACATAAAAAGTCCAGTCCGGCCAAACCGGTCTTCATCCCCGTGCACGCCATCGATCACCGCCGCCGGATTCTTGAAGAGCTGGTCGACGACGATCTGGCCGTTGACGATCTTGAAGGTGACGGGAAACGGGTTGAACGCCGTCGCATCCGTGCGGGCGAGCGCCCGGCGCAAGAGCGACTCGCGCACCTGAAAATGCTCGTATTCGTGCGTCTGCGAACCGGAACCGACCACCGCGGATTCCCACTGCCAGCTGTCGCCGAATTTCCCGCGCAGACCACCGAGCACCCGCCATGAATAGGTGCGCACCTCCGTCACGCGCGGCTTGAAACCGTCGCCGGTGTTTTGCCCGGGAGAAATGCCCGTCCAGAGCGAAACGTCGGCCGGCGCGCCCGTCAGGCGCGGCGTGCCATCGGCATTCGGCGCGCCCGTCAAACTGTAGAAACGGACACCAAACGGATTCCACGGATTCGCCGCCGGCAGGTAGATTCCTTGGTCGTCCGTGTTCTTAAAATTCACCGGCTCACGCCCCGTGCGGCTGTAGGCGCGGTAGAACAAGAGGTCCCCAAACGCGCTGAGATTTTCGTTGATCGGATGATCGACGAACGTCGCGAACTGCACGCGGTCAGTGGCGGGCACGAGCAGCTTCCACTTGTTCCAGTTGGAGAAGGTCGCGTTCTCCGCGTTGTCGATATTCGTCGAAAGCGCTGTTTGTTTAAAGCTCACGCCCGTCGGACTCGGCCAGAGGTAAAACATTCCGTCCGCAGACATCGTCGCGACGCCGGTGGGCGGCGTCGTGCTCGTCGTGATACCCGTGTTCCCCGGCGGGCGCGCTCCGACAAACGTCAGAAAATCCGGCTGTATTGTCCCGCGCTGCCACTG
>CAMATV010000074.1 GCA_945861235.1 Opitutus sp. GAS368 | reverse complement strand
AACCTGGCGCTCGCCGAGCTCCGCGACCTCAACCGCCACCGCACCGGCCACCGCTACACCCCGTTGATCCAAGCCGGCTTTTATCTTCCGCCGGAAATCTCGCACACTACACCGGCGCACGCCGCGCTCCTCGCCGAGCAACGTGAGCTCACCCGCGAGCTGATGCAGCGCGGTTCACCGGCCTATGTTTACTCCCTGCTGCTCGGCGCGCAGACACCCTTCGAGCACAGCACGCACGGCGACAAATTTATCTACGAAGCCGAACTGCGCACGGGCATGGGCGCGCACTTCCGTTATGCGGAACACCTCAGCGCGGCGCTCCGTGAATTTCTACAACACGTTCCCGAGGCCCGCGCCCATGTCGTCGAGGGCACGGCAGAGCCGGAGTGAGCGGTCGGCGGCGGTGGCTGCGCAGACGCGGCCCGGTCGGCGGATATCAATCCTTGCGTGAGTTCAGGCACCTCTTTGCACCGACCCGTTGTTTCCCGACTCGAAAACCGCCGGAGTAGAGGGAGGAAGATTTTGTTGGTAGGAAAATTTTCCCAACCACGGATACCATTCTGATCAGGGGTTCTCGTTTCGCGTTTCGTCCGCCCCGGATCATTGCTCCTCGAATGACAATGAACCATCCGCGCAACCACCGAAGAATGCGTTATTCTCCGAGAAATCTTCTTACCAATAAAATCTCCCTACCCCCATTCCTGAAACGGGCTGAGCGTTTTCCCGAGTCACCGCGCAGATCAATTTCTGATTAAGGTCGAGCACCTCCGAGCAGCGGAGGGCTGAGCGGAACCCGAGATTCGGCGCTGACGATTATTTTCTCACGGCGGGCTTGAACCGTCCGGCTCGGCCCGCACAGTCGCGTTCCCATCAACAGTCCGCCTCCAGATGCCACGCCAAAGCCGGACGCCCCTTCCCCATTTTGAGCACCTCTCCCTCCACGCCGCCTTCCGCCTCCGCTGTCGCTTCGCCCTTAGATCGCGCCCGCCGCAAAGCCTACTGGCGACTCATTCCGCTCCTTTTTATCGCCTACGTCATCGCGTTCGTCGATCGCGCCAATGTCGCGTTCGCGAAGCTCACCATGGTGAAGGATCTGCCGGGATTCGACAACTCGGTCATCGGTTTTGGCGCCGGCGTTTTTTTCCTCGGCTACTTCCTCCTCGAAATTCCCGGCTCGCTGATTGTGGAGCGCTGGAGCGCGCGGCTCTGGATTTCCCGCATTATGATTACGTGGGGGATCATGGCAGCGATGACGGCCTTCGTTCACGTCCGCATTCCGGGTTTCACCCATGCCGCCGAGTTCCTCAAGGATGCGATCGTGGCCGGATTCCGCCCCCTCGCCGGCATCGACGTCAGCGGGCTGGCGTGGCTGGCCACGCTCGCCCGTGACCTCGTGAAGGAACTCGACGGGCCCAACGGTCTGTCGATTTTTCAATTTTACCTCGTGCGTTTTCTCCTCGGACTGGCCGAGGCCGGATTCTTTCCAGGGGTGGTGGTTTACCTCTCACATTGGTTCCCGGCGAGGGACCGCGGGCGGGCACTCGCACTGTTTTTTGTCGCGACCCCCGTGGCGCAAATTATCGGCCCGCTCCTCTCCGCGCTGATGCTCAAGATCGGCACGACCGAAATCGTGAACGGCGTCGCCGTCTCCCATCCGCTCGTGCTGGGTCTGACGGGCTGGCAATGGATCTATATTGTGTGGGGCTTGCCCGCCGTGGTGATCGGACTCGTGATCCTCGTTATGCTGCCGGACCGGCCCCATCAGGCGCGCTGGCTGAAACCGGAGGAGCGCGATGCCCTGACGGCCGAGCTCGCCAGCGACAAGGCTACGGCCAAGCAGCACCATGCCATGTGGGCCGGGCTCAAGCATCCGAAAGTGCTGGCGCTGGCGTTCGCGTATTTCTGCACCGTGACCGGGAGCTACGGCGTCGTATTCTTTTTGCCCAGCATCCTCGACAGTTGGTATAACCTGAAATATTCGCAGCTCGCCTGGCTCACGACGCTGCCGGCGCTGATGGCCCTGGGCGGCCAGCTCTTCGTCGGCTGGAATTCAGATCGCACGAAGGAGCGACGCTGGCACACGGTGCTCCCGATCCTCATCGGTGCCGCGGCCCTCGCGGTCGCGCCACTGACGCGTGGAAACCTCCCGCTGACGATCATCTGCTTCATGCTGGCGCTGGGCGGCCTCAAGGCCTACCTGCCCGCGTTTTGGACACTGCCGTATGTGTTCCTCACGAGTTCCGCCGCCGCCGCAAGCATCGGCTTGATCAACTCGGTCGGCAATCTCGGCGGCCAGCTTGGCCCCTATGTGCTCGGCAAGGTCGAGCACGTCACGGGTTCGTATGTCGGCGGGCTTTATTTTCTTTCGTGCTCGATGGTGGTGTGCGCGCTGATCGTGTTTTTCCTCGGCCTCGGTCGCAAGGCTGCGTGAGCGCGCGTGCGCCGTCCCCGTGCTCACCGCAGGCGAATAATCGGGTTGCCGCGAGAACGTGACGCCGCATCTTTCCCTCCCGTTCCAGTCATGAAGTTATCCCGCCTTTTTTTTCTCGCGAGCCTGACCCTGAGCGGTGCGATCCGTGCGCACGCGGCCGATGCGACCAGTCCCGTCGACTACACCCAGCGCAATCAGCCTTTCTCGGCTGCGCCCTCGGTTGCGCCCGATAAAAAGTCGCCCGAGGCGAATGCCGCCGTGCAGGACAAGCGCGTGGATAAGACGGTCGTCGACAAACCAGCCGCCACCATCGGCGATCGGCGCGCCGCCATCGACCTGAAGGAAACGCGCGACAAAAACATCCGTGATAAAGACTCCCAGCGGCCCGAGACCGTCGACCGCACCCTGAGTGCCCTCAACCATCGCGAGGCGACGATTTCCACGGCCGACGAATCCACGATGAAGCCGCAAATGGTGGTGAAATATCAGGACAGCCTGACCTCGGCCAGCGCCACCAACATGGCGCGCTTCCCGGCTCTCGACCGCGCGACCGGCGCGAAAATCAATCGGTTTGTTTTTCGCAAGAACGCCCCCGAAACCGCCGATGCACTCGCCCGCGCTGCGGTCACCCCCGCCGCCGGTGGTGCGCCGGTGCAAAAGAAATGAGGTCGCTGCCTGCTCGGTCGTTAAATACCGTGCGCGTTCTTTAAGTGAACAAGCTGTTCAGCCAAATCTGAGATCCGGCCGATCCGGATTGCGCCTCAATTCAGTTGGCGTCCACCTTGCGTTCAAGATGAGCCAAATGACGGCCTTGCGGAGGAGCCGGCTTGCGGGCGATTCAGGACATAAAAATCGCCTGCAAGCAGGCTCCTGCCCCGCAATCCCCTTCGCGCGCACCACACCCTCGACGCCGCTTGCGAATTCGTGTGCGCGCTTTGGCGGAGGGCGGTCGGGTCCTGCCCCGGATTATTTCCGCCTCCGCACGCCGTCTTTTTCCGCCTCGCGCTCCTCTTCAATGCGCACCCGTTCGTTGACGAGTTGCTTTTTCACCTTGTCGACCTCCTCCGCGTTCCGCGCGGCCCACGCTTCGTCGAGCTGTTTTTTTAGAAAGATTTCCCGCTCGGCCAGCTTGCCGGTGTAGACCCGATCAATTTCCGCCAGCAGCGCCTTTTTCTCCGCCGTGAGCGGTTTATTGGCTCCGGGATCGGATTTGGCGAGACGGTCCATCGCAAGTTCGTAGGCGCTTTTCATAAGCTGAAAGCTGGAGGGGAACGCTGCCCCGTGGAAAGCGGTAAATCAGGAAACCGAAAATGGGGCGGCCGCCGGGTTCTTCCCGTTTTCTGCGCGTCCCCCCTGCCCTCTCCATTTTCTCAGCCAAACTTCACACCGAAAAGGAGCACGACCGCCACCACCACAAAGGGCGGCCACCACCCGCCACGTGCACGTTTCCAGTCGTGGGCGTAGCCCGCGATCAACACCGCCATCAGCGCCGTCAGCGCAACCGGACCGACCCACGCCGCCGCAAATCGCGCCGTTAAAAACGCACCGGGCAACCGGACGCTGAGCCGCACCAGTTCCTCGATCACCCAGAGGACGAGCGCGGACGCGTGGTTGCACAGCACCGCTCCGTGGCCGAAGCCAACGAGACCGCACAGCAGGGACGCAAAACCGCCGAGCGTGGCGAGCATTGCCGCCGGGATGAGGACGAGATTGGCCACGAGCGCGCCCGGCGTGAGCAAGTGAAAAAACTGCACTCCCGTCAGCAAACTCACGAGCGTCGTCGCCACGCCGATCGCCAGCGCAGTCGCCGTGGCGTGCCAAGCACCGCTGATCGCGCGTTGCCACCAGCTCCACGTCACCTGAGGCAGGTCACGCCATGGTTTCCAGCGATCCAAGACCGCTTCACTGAGCGGTAGACCGAGTATCAGGAGTGCGGCTACGATGGCATAACTCATGAGAAAACTCGCGCTGAACATTTGGAGCGGCGCGACCAGCAGCACCACCAGCGCCGAGGCCACCAGCGCCGCGAGTGGATTCGCCGGCCGACGCACGACGAAGGCCGCCTGCAAGAACGCCGCCATCACAAATGAACGCACCGCCGACGGCGACCCACCGGTGATATCGACAAACAGCCACAAGAGCGCCACCCCCACGAAATACCGGACCCACAGCGGGAGTCGCAGCAACAACAGCAGCGCGTGCAACGCCCCCGCGATCACTCCGATATTCAAACCGCTGATGGCAAACAGATGCATCGTTCCACTCTGCATGAACAGAGCGTGCTGCTCCTCGCTCAGCTCGTGGGTTTCGCCCAGCATCATCGCGCGCAACAAGCCGGCGAGGGCGGGCCGTTTCGCGGCAATGCCCCACCCGAGGATGTCATTGAACGTCACCGCCGCCTGCGCACAAAACCGATAGTAGGCCGTCGCGGCGCGCTCTTCGGCCACCACCCGCCCGCGCTGCAAACGAAAATTCATCCCGGCACCCGCGAGATAGCCGTCGAATGAATCGGCGGCCGGATCCCGCGGCAGCGTCTCCAAAATGCCGACCGCCAATACCACCGCGCTGCGCACCGGCGCGGCCTCCCCTTTCTTCAGTGCGAGCGAAAAATAAATTCGCTGCCCCTCCAATTCCCGCAGGTGTGCGTCGGCGCGTACCACCTTCGCGAGTCCAGAGGCCCGCTGCATGTTCTTTTGCACAAAGACCCGGTCAATGCGCAAGGCCAGCGTGGCTTCGCGCGGAGGCAGGGCATCCCGCGCCGGCAGTCGCGCGCGTTGGAGGGCGTAGCTGGCGTTGCCGGCAAAAAACATTGCGACGCCCAGCGTCGGGGCCCACCACCCCGCGGCGCGCCCACTCGTCCACACCGCTGCCAGCGCGGCGATCAACGCAGCCCCGAGCCACCCTGCGACCGGCGCAAACTCGCCCATTTTCCCCAGCGCAAGCCCCGCCATGAATGGCAGCACGAGCCACAACAGCGGCGCGCGATGTCCGAGACTGCGGCTGGTCATGCGCCATCCTGCCACCACTCGGCCACCCGAGGGAATCCTCAATTTCTGAAGCTTTGATTAGTGCCCGGGAGTGTTCATGAGTGGTGGCACATGCCGTCACCCGAACAATCCGATCTGTTTGCCGACGAGGCCGCGCCTCCTCCCTCAGCCGCGCCACGTCCGTCCGCCCACCAGCCACTCGCTGCGCGGATGCGTCCCCGCAGCTTGGCCGAGGTCGTCGGCCAAACGCATCTCTTGAAGCCCGGCAGTCTGCTCCCCCGCCTCGTCGCGCAGAACCGTTTCGGTTCACTGCTTTTCTACGGGCCGCCGGGCTGCGGGAAGACCAGCATTGCCGAGGCCATCGCTCGGGAAACGCAGAGCCGCTTCGTGCGCGTCAATGCGGTGATGTCAAACGTCGCCGAACTGCGGGAGATCCTCGCCGCCGCCCGCCGCCGCCCCGAGGCCGCGACGATTCTCTTCATCGACGAACTGCACCGCTTCAACAAATCCCAACAAGACCTCCTCCTGCCGGATGTCGAAGAGGGCAACGTCCGCCTCATCGGCGCCACCACCCACAACCCGGGTTTCTACGTCAATCCGCCGCTCCTCTCGCGCAGCCACCTCTTCCGCCTCGAACCTCTCGCCACCACCGAGGTAGCCGCCGTATTGAAAAACGCACTCGTCGACCTCGACCGTGGTCTCGGGGCGCGTCGCGTGACCGCCGACGACACCCTTCTCGCCAGCCTCGCCGTGCTGTGCGACGGCGACCTCCGCCGCGCGCTCAACGCCCTCGAAGTCCTCGTGCTCGGCCTCGCTGAAGGTGCGCCGATCACCCCGGCCGAGCTCGCCGTCTTCGCCCGCGAGCGCCGCATCCGTTACGATGCCGACGAAGACGAGCACCACGACACCATCTCCGCCTTCATCAAAAGCTGCCGGGGCAGCGATCCGGACGCCGCGATGTATTGGCTCGCGAAGATGCTCGCCGGCGGCGAAGACCCGCGCTTCATCGCCCGGCGCTTGGTGATTCTCGCGAGCGAAGACGTCGGCCTCGCCGATCCGCAGGCCCTGCCGCTGACCGTCGCGGCGCACCACGCCTGCGATTTTATTGGCTTGCCCGAGGCCGAATTAACCCTCGCCCATGCGACGCTCTACATCGCGACCGCACCGAAGAGTAACTCCGCCAACCTCGCGCTCGGCGAAGCGCACCGCGCGCTGAAAGAATCGCCGGTGCAAACCATCCCGTCCGCCCTCCGCAGCAAAAGCGGCCAAGCCAACCAACGCATCGGGCAAGGGAAAGGCTACGACTACTCGCACGATTTCCCGGAAAATATCACCGGCCAAAATTATCTCGAAACACCGCTGACCCTCTACACCCCGAAGACCGCCGGTTGGGAAGCCAAGATTGCCGAGCGCCTCGCGCGGTGGCGTGAATTAAGAAAACACCTACGCGCGAACCCAGCGCGCGCCGCGACGGATTAGCTCGGCCCGGTAAATCCCGCGCGCGCCCCGCCTCGCGGCTTGCGTGCAGCGGGGCTGCTCTTACGTTCGCACCATGAAGATCACGACGCTGACCGGATTGCTCGTCGGGTTCGGGTGGGCCCAGCTGACGACCGCCCAGCCGCCGACACCGGCGCCGTCGACCGAGGCAAAGAAATCCGCGCCCACGGCCGACGCGAAGGCCAAAGCGGGCCCGACCGCCCCGGTAAAAAAGGATGAAAAACAAAAAAAGGCCGAGGAGATCGGCAAGATCGAGGGGATGACGTTGGCGCGGGGCCCGGGGTTTATCGGGGTGCAGATCGTGAACGGGGTCTTCAAACTCACGGCCTACAACGCCAAGAAAAAACCGGTGGCAGCCGACTTCACGCGGGTCGTCCTCCGGTGGAACGTGCCTTCTCAGAAGCTCCCCGAGCGCACGCAACTGCTGCCGGGCGGCGGACTCGGAGCGTTCACCTCGGAAAAAATTGTGCGCCCACCGCATTCGTTTCGCCTGTCGATCACGCTGTTCAACGGAGATGCCGACACGGCTCCGTCGGAAAATTTCTCGCTCGATTTCAGCGGCTAGCGCAACTGCGGGCGGATTGACAGCTCTGGCTGGGGGCACGACGTTCTCCGCCCATTTCCTCATGACCGCCGCCGCGCAACCACCTTTTGATTCCGTTGAGTCCGCCGTTGCGGAAATTGCCGCCGGCCGCGCGGTCATCGTTGCCGATGATGAACGGCGCGAAAACGAGGGCGACCTCATCATGGCGGCGTCGAAGGTGACGCCCGAGACCGTCAACTTAATGATCCGTCACGGCAGCGGCATCGTCTGCGTGCCGACCTTTGAACATCAACTGCGCCGACTCGGATTGGGCCCAATGGTCGCCAGCAATCGCGAATCACACCGCACGGATTTTACCGTCAGCGTGGATGCAGCCGAAGGCATCACGACGGGCATCAGCGCGTATGATCGCACGCAGACGATTCGGATTTTGGCCGACCCGCATGCGCGCCCGGAGCAACTCGTCCAGCCGGGACACATGTTTCCCCTGCGCGCCCGCCCCGGTGGCGTGCTCGAGCGGGCCGGCCATACCGAAGCGGCCGTCGACCTCGCGGTGCTCGCAGGCCAGCCGCCCGTGGGCGTAATTTGCGAACTGGTGAACGACGATGGCACCGTCCGACGCTTGCCCCAACTCATCGAGTTCAAGCAACAGTTTGGACTGAAGATGATCTCCATCGCGGCGCTCATCGAGTACCGCGCCCGCCGCGACCACTTGGTCGACTTGGTGACCGCTCAGCCGTTTCCGTCCGAGTTTGGCGAGTTCACGTTGCACGTTTTCCGCAGCCGGCTCGATGGGCGCCACCACTTGGCTCTCGCGATGGGTACGCCCGGACCCGAACCGACACTCGTGCGAGTGCACAGCGAAAATTTACTGAGCGATGTCTTCCGGGCGAAGGGCTGGACGAGCCACCAAGCCCTCGAATCCTCCCTCGCGGCCGTCGCCCACGCGGGCCGCGGCGTCGTGCTCTATATGGAACCGGCCAACGCCGGTGACGTGCTGGTCCGACGCCTGAAGGCGAAACCGGGCGAGCCACCGCCGCCGATGGATTTTCGGGATTACGGCATCGGCGCGCAGATTCTCGTCGCGCTCGGCCTCCGCAAAATCCGGCTGCTTTCGAACAGCACTCGCAAGGCGGTTGGCCTCGACGGTTACGGCCTGGAAATCGTCGAACACGTGCCCGTGTAGAAATTTGGATTTTTGATTGGCGATTGCCGGACCGGTCGGGTTGGCTGGTCAGTTCCGAACGTTAAACCCGTCATGAGTCTCGCCGCACCCAAGTCCTCAGTCGTCAACGGCACCGCCTTTCGCGTCGCCGTCGTCGCTGCGCGTTACAACGAGGAACTGGCCAACGGTCTGCTCGAACGCGTGGTCGCGGGCCTGCGGGCCGCCGGCGTCAGCGAAAAAAATTTAACCGTGGTCCGCGTGCCGGGTTCGCACGAAGTGCCCGTCGCGGCGGCCCTGGTGGCCCACCAGACTCAGGCGGACTGCGTGGTCGCCTTGGGCGTGCTGATCGGCGGTGACACCCGACATCACGAAATGGTCGGCCAAAGTGTTTCCCAGGCCTTGCAGACCCTCGCCTTGGCGAGCGGGATACCGATTATCAACGGCGTGATCGTGGCCGACACCTTGGCGCAAGCCCGCACGCGGTGTGTCGGCAAAATCAACCGGGGCGCGGAGTTTGCGAGCGCGGCCTTGGACATGGCGGCGGTCAAAAGAAAGTTTTCATCATGAGCAAAGCCCTCTTCGTCCAGCGCCGTGATGGTCGCGTCGCCGCCATGCAATTCATTTATGCGTGGAGTATGAATACGCCGGTAAACCTCGCGAACGACCTCGTGACGTTTTTCGAGGGCTGCGAGGAACCGCGCGAGCACTACGCCTTTGGCGAGGAACTCATCCACGGGGTGATCGAGCATAGCGCGGACATCGATTCGCGCATCAAGGGACTGGCGCACAACTGGGAATTTGACCGCATCGCGAAGATCGATTTGGCGATCCTGCGCATCGCCATGTTCGAAATGGTTTACCGCAAAGACATTCCCCCCGTCGTCTCGATCAATGAGGCGATCGATTTGTCGAAGCAGTTCTCCAACGCCGACGCGAAGCGCTTTATCAATGGCATCCTCGATCGACTGAAGGACCAGCTCGGCCGCGACGCGCGCAAGGCCGAGTGAGCTGAGGAAAAAGCGAGTGACGGGTCGTGAGTAGCGAGCAGCGCGCTCCGGAAGATTTCCACTCGCCCTCACTCCTCACTCATCGCTTCTCGCCAGTCGCTACTTTTCCTCATGTTCGGCCTCTTCAAAAAATTCAAAGACGGCTTCGCCAAAACCGTCTCGGCGATCGCGGCCAAGACCGCGGCGATCTTTGGCGCGAAACCCATCGATGCGTCCTCTTTGGAGACGTTGGAGGAGGCGCTGTATACGGCGGACTTTGGGGTCGAGACGACCGAGGAAATTCTCACGGAGATCAAGGCCGCCTACAAAAAAGATAAGACGCTGCACGGGCAAGCGGCCGCGAAGATCGGTGCAGCGGTGCTTAAGCGCGTGCTCGCCGGTTCCGAGGGAACGTTGGACGTGACGACGAAGCCGGCCAATCCCGTCGTGATCGCGATGATTGGCGTCAATGGCTCAGGCAAGACCACGACCTCGGCCAAGCTCGCCTGGAAGCTGAAACAGGAAGGCAAGACGGTTACGCTCGCGGCGTGCGACACGTTTCGGGCGGCCGCGGTGGAGCAACTCAAAGCCTGGGCTACCCGGCTCGAACTCGAAATCATCGCGAGCCACATGGGAGCAGACTCTGCGGCCGTCGCCTTCGACGCTTGGCAGGCGGCGAAGTCGCGGGGACGGGACTTTCTCATTGTGGACACCGCGGGCCGGCTGCACACGAAGGCAAATTTGATGGAAGAATTGGCGAAGATTCGCCGCGTGCTCCAGAAGAACGATCCGTCCGCGCCGCAGCACCGCTGGCTCGTGGTCGATGGTTCCTTGGGCAGCAATTCGATCGAGCAGGCCAAAGTGTTTCACCAAAGTTTCGGTCTGACCGGCCTCGTGGTCACCAAACTCGACGGCACGAGTCGCGGCGGCGCGCTCGTCGGTATTTACCGCCAGCTGAAAATCCCCATCTATTTTCTCGGACTCGGCGAAAAGGCGGAAGATCTCCAGCCCTTCAGTGTGGACAACTACGTGAAGGCAATTTTTGGAATCGAATGAGCTGAGTGTTGGATCGGCAGGGTTGAATCCCACGCTCCCTGATTCCCATTCGCTTTCAAGGTGAGCTTAACTGACTTGGAGGCAGGAGCCTGCTTGCAGGCGATTTCGACGTCCTGAATCGCCCGCAAGCAGGCTCCTACAAACGGCCGCCATGGGGCGCATCTTGAACGCAACTTAGAATTAGCCGAAAGGATTCAATGGAGTGCAGGGCAGCGCTCGCCGAGGTGCCGTCCGATTTCCGCTGCGCGACGGAAAAATACGGCATGGCGGCAAGCGCCAGCCCACCATCGATCA
>CAMATV010000073.1 GCA_945861235.1 Opitutus sp. GAS368 | reverse complement strand
GGCGTCAATCCCACCGTCGCATGGCGCATCGCGCCGCGCACCACGCTCCGTGCCGGGGGCGAACATTTCCACGACGCGCGCACCGCCGATCGTGGCGTATCCTCATTTCAAGGTCGCCCCGTGCCAACCGCACTCTCCAGGTTCTTCGGTGATCCCGCCCAAAGTCCCACCCGCGCCACCGTCAACACCGCCTACACCATTTTCGATCACTCGTTCGCCAACCGCATCACGCTGCGCAATCACACGCGCTTCGGCCGCTACGAAAAATTCTACCAAAATATTTATCCCGGTTCCGTAAATGCCGCCGGCACCACCGTCGCCCTCTCCGCCTACAACCAAGCCACCGACCGCGAGAATCTCTTCAATCAAACCGACGTGGTTTTCCCCTTCGCCACCGGCGCCGTCCGTCACCAGATTCTCACCGGGCTGGAGCTCGCCCGCCAGACCACCGACAATCTCCGCCTCGCCGGTTACTTCACCTCGGTTAGCCTGACGACCACCTCCCTGAACGTCCCTCTCGCCAACCCCCGTACTACGCTCCCCGTCACGTTCCTCCCGGGCACCAACGAGGCCAACAACCACGGCGTCGCGCAAACCGTCGCCTGCTACGTGCAAGACCAGATCACCTTGCTCCCGCAGCTCCTCGCCGTCGCGGGCGTGCGTCTGGAGAATTTCTCCGTCGATTTCCAGGATCGCCGCACCGCCGCGACCATCGCCAGCACCGACCACCTCATTTCACCCCGCGCCGGCCTCATCTACAAACCCGCCGATCACATCGCGGTCTACACGAGTTATAGCACATCCTGCGTGCCCCGCGCCGGCGAACAACTGTCCTCCCTGAGCCTCACCAACCGCTCCCTCGCTCCTGAAAAATTCACGAATTACGAACTCGGCGTGAAGTGGGATTTCCACCACGACCTCGCCTTCACCGCCGCCGCCTACCGTCTCGACCGTCGCAACGTCGCCATCACCGATCCCGCTGATCCGACCAAATCGCTCCTCGTCGACGGTCAGCGCGCGCGCGGGATCGAGCTCGGTCTCACCGGTCGCGTCGCCCGCTACTGGAGCGTTGTCGGCGGCTACGCGTATCAGGACGGCGCGGTCAAGACGACCCAGTCCCCCACCGTCGTCGCCGGCGCCCGTCTCGCCCAACTTCCGCGCCACACCCTCTCGCTCTGGAACCGCTACGATTTCAACCCGCAGTGGGGCCTCGGTCTCGGCACGATCTACCGCGACGAACTCTTCACCTCCACCGACAACACGGTCCGCCTCCCGAGCTTCGTCCGTTTCGACGCCGCGCTCTTCTACCGGTTCAACGCCCGTCTGCGCGCCCAACTGAACGTCGAAAATCTCCTCGATCGCGCCTACTTCACCTCCGCGCACAGCAACACGAACATCACCCCCGGCTCGCCCCGCGCCCTCCGGGTCGGTCTGACCACGCGTTTTTGATCATCAGCCATTTTTTCCTCATCGCGTCCACTCGTCCCATGTTTCGCCAAACCGTGTTCTGGATCCACCTCGTCGCCGGGCTCATCTCCGGCCTCGTCATTGCAATCATGTGCTTCACCGGCACCGTCCTCGCCTTCGAGAAACAACTCGTCGCATGGTCCGAACGCGACGCCCGCCAAATCGCCCCTCCTCCCGCAGGTGCCGCCCGCCTCCCGCTCGACGAACTCCGCGCGCGCCTCCGCACCGCCCAACCCGAGGCCCGCCCCCAAAGCCTCGTCGTCTCCTCGGATCCACTCGCTGCGGTCGCCTTCGTGGCCGGTCGCAGCCCCGCCTTTTACGTCAATCCTTACACCGGCGAAATTCGCCAAGCCAACTCGACGACCCTCGCGTCGTTCATGCGCACCATGACCGACCTCCACCGCTACCTTGGCTTCGACGGCAAGGAGAGCCGCCCGCGCGGCAAACTCATCACCGGCATCTGCAACCTCGCCTTCGCCCTTCTCGCCGTCACCGGACTCTACCTGTGGATGCCGCGCAGCTGGTCGTGGCGCGCCGTCTCCCCCGTCATCTGGTTCCGCCAAAACTCTGCAGCGAAAGCCCGCGAGTTTAACTGGCACAACGTCATCGGCCTGTGGTCCGCCCCTGTATTGATTATCCTGACACTCACGGCCGTTCCGATCTCGTTCCGCTGGGGTGGCACGCTCATCTACACCCTCACCGGCACACCGGCCCCGACGGACAACGCCGCCGGCTCCCGCAGCAGTGGATCGCCCGCGCCCAAGGTCCCGCCGCCCGCCGCTGACGCCCGCCCGCTCTCGTCCGAAGTCCTGCTCAACCGGGTGCGAACCGATTTCCCTTCGTGGCAAACCATCACTGTGCGCCTCGGCGCCACGCCTGACGTGTTTTCGGCCACCGTCCGTGAAACGACTGCTTGGCCCCGCACCGCTAACACCGCCGTCACCCTCAATTCCTCCACCGGCGAAGTCCTCCTGCGCACCGGCTACGCCGACCAAAACGCCGCGCAACAAGTCCGCTCGTGGACGCGCTTCCTGCACACCGGCGAAGCGCTCGGCCTCGTCGGCCAATTCGTCGCCGGCCTCGCCTGCCTTGGCGGCCTCTTGCTTGTCTACACGGGCATCGCTCTGTCCTGTCGCCGTTTCTTCTCGCGCCGGGTGCCGCCGGTGGCGCGCGCGTAGACTGGATCTGGCGGCCGGTGGCGCGCGCGTAGACGCGACCTTGCGGCTGAGTGGTCGTCGCCGAACGATTTTTCCATGCCCTCGCTACACCCGCGTCTCGCTCGTGCCCTCGCCCGCGTTTTTGTTCTGGGCTGCCGACCGCAACCCACTGGCCATTTGGCCGGACGGTGGCTGTAGCGGAAGTGTGGATACGACTACGGCAGCGTTTTTCGCCGGTAGGTGGCGAGGTAATGGGGCGAGCCGGCGGTCGTGGCGAAGGCGGTGGGCGTGGTGCCATCGAGGCCGTAGCAGACCCGGAGGCGATTGCCGGCGAGTTGGTAAATACAGGGAATCGTGCGCCCGGCGTTGGGGCCTTTCTCGCCGATGAGAATAAACGTGGCGTGAGGATCGGAGTCGGCGCGGGAGCAGGTTCCTTGGTCGGCGAGCTCGCCGGCGAAGTGGACGTGGTAGGTTTCGGCACCGAGGTGGAGCTCGACGCGGAGGGCGAGGAGGTCGGAGGAAGGTTCGCCGGCGCTCTCGGCGCGGATCATTTCCCAGATGCCTTGGAGGGCGGGGCTCATGTTAGGAAAGGGTGGGGAGTATCAGCCACGGATGGACAAGGATGAGGGCGGACAAAATCCACTCGCTCGCGCTCGCGGCTACGAGGGCAGATGGCGGGGCGGACCACTTGCTGGCGCTCGCGGCTACGGGAGGAGTGGGTGGGAGGACGGACCACTTGCTGGCGCTCGCGGCTACGGGAGACGGGGGCGGGAGGACGGACCACTCGCTGACGCTCGCGGCTACGGGAGCAGATGGCGGGGCGGACCACTCGCTGGCGCTCGCGGCTACGGGAGGAGGAGTGGGTGGCAGGAAATGGCACGGAGTGGCGTGACTGGAGGGCGGCGCGGCGACAAGCGCCAGCTTACGAATCGAGTTCAGGCGTTGCGGTCGGCAGCGATTTCTTGGCTTTGGCACCGAGGCTTTTGAGGTCTTCGACTTGGGACAGCAGATTGCCGGGGCCGGTTTTCAGTTTGCCCAAGGCACCGTCGTAGGTCTCGCGAAGGCGCACGAGGTGTTTGCCGATTTCTTCTAGGTCGGCGAAGAGGCCGGCGAATTTGTCGTAAAGGAGGCCGCCGCGGGTCGCGATGGCCTGGACATTTTTCGTCTGGCGATCCTGTTTCCAGAGGGTGGCGATGGTTTTGAGGGTGACGAGAAGGGTGGGCGCGGTGCAGAGAATGACGCGGCGGTCGAAGGCCCATTCGTAGAGCGTGCGGTCGTTTTCGGCGGCGAGAATAAAAGCGGGTTCGAGGGGCACAAACATCAGCACGTAGTCGGGGGTGATGAGTTTGCCGGTGTCTTCGTATTTTTTCGCGCTGAGTTGCTCCACGTGGGTGCGGACGGCGGCGGCGTGTTCGCGGGTGGCGGCGAGACGTGCGGGATCGTCGCCGGCGTTCACGGCGCGTTCGTAGGCAACGAGGGAAACTTTCGAGTCGATGACGAGGTGGCGGGCGTCGGGGAGTCGCAAAATGACATCGGGGCGGAGGCGGCGGCCGTCGTCGGTGGTGAGGGATTCTTGGGTGAGGTAGTCTTGGCCCTTGATGAGGCCGGCGGATTCCAGCAGGCGGTCGAGAATGAGTTCGCCCCAGGCACCGCGGGCTTGCGACTGGCCTTTGAGGGCGGTGGTGAGGGCGTGGGCTTCGTCGGTGATGCGGGTGTTGAGGAGGCGGAGTTGTTCGATCTGGGCCTTGAGGGCGGAGCGGTCGTCGCTTTCGGTTTTGTAAACGGTGTCCACGCGCGTGCGGAAATCGGCGAGCTGTTGGCGCAGGGGATGGAGGAGGGCTTCGACCTGGGTTTTGTTGTGGTCGGTGAACTTCGCGGATTTTTCCTCGAGGAGTTTTGAGGCGATGGCTTGGAATTCGGTCTGGAGGGTCGCCTTGAGTTTCTCAGCGTCGGCGAGGTAACGAGCGGCGAGGGTTTCGCGTTCGGCGAGGCGTTGTTGCTCGGCGGCGAGGCGGGCGGCGAACTCGGCGCGGGCGGCGGCGAGATCGGAGGACAGTTGAGCGTTGAGGGAGGAGCGTTGCGTGAGGTCGTTGCGGGCGGCGGCGAGTTCGGCGGTGACGCGATTGTGGTCGGCGCGGGCGGCATTGAGCTCGGCGGTGCGGGTGGTCTCCCGGCCGCGCATAAAAATCCAGGTGAAGGCACCCGCGAGCGCGGCGGCGAGAAGGGCGCAGGCAACGTTTAAAAGCATGTGAAAAGTGTCGGGACGATGCCCCTGCAGATCAATGCCTGATGCATTTCTTGAAAGGTGTTTCAGATGCCCGCTGCGAATGACACGACTACGACGTGAGGGCGACGCCGACGTGGAAGAGTCTGCGTGGGACGACCGAAAAATCGGCGACCACACTCCGCGGGTTGATGCACGCCCCTGTGAGAGAAACGTGGCGCTGGCCGGGTGGGTGACGTCAGGCCTGAGCCGCGAACAATTCGGTAATCACGTCCTCGAGCGGGACATCCTCGATCGTGATGTCGGCGACCGGGCCGGTGCTGAGAATTTCTTGAGAGACGGCGACGACGTTTTCGCCGGGGACGCGCAGCGTGAACTTACCGTCGTCGGCGCGGGTGGTCGTGCCGAACTGCGACTGCCAGGTGTCGGGGAACGCGGTGCCGGGGCCGGGGATGAAGGTGATGATTTTCTTGCGCGCGCCACCGGCGGACTCGAGGCGGACGAGCGCGCCGTCGTAGATTTTTGCGCCCTTGTGGATCACGATCACGCGTTCGCAGAGTTCCTTGATGTCGGCCATGTAGTGGCTCGTGAGGAGAATCGTCACGCGATACTTGCGGTTGTAGTCGCGGAGGAACTGGCGGACGGCACGCTGCGAAACGACGTCGAGGCCGATGGTCGGTTCATCGAGAAAGAGGACGCGCGGGCGGTGCAGGAGCGCGGCGATGAGCTCCATTTTCATGCGCTCGCCGAGGGAGAGTTCGCGCACCATGACGTTGAGTTTGGCGCGGACGGTGAGGAGGTCGACGAGTTCGTCGAGCGTGGTTTTGAATTGCGCCTCGGGGATGCCGTAGATCGCGCGGAGGAGATTGAAGGACTCGATGGCGGGGAGGTCCCACCAGAGTTGGTTTTTCTGGCCGAGCACGAGGGCAAAGAGACGGCGGTAGGCGTTTTCGCGTTTGGTCGGATCGAAGCCGGCGACGCGGGCGGTGCCGCTCGTCGGGTAAATGAGGCCCGAGAGCATTTTGAGGGTGGTCGTCTTGCCGGCGCCGTTGGGTCCGAGGAAGCCGACGAATTCGCCCTCTGCGATGGTGAACGAGATGTCTTTGGCTGCGGCGGTTTCTTCGAACGTACGATTGAACAGCCCCTTGACGCCACCCCAGAAGCCCGGGAGTTTTTTGTAGGTGCGGAAGACGCGGGTGAGGTGGCTGACTTCGATCATGGAGGCGCGGAGTGAAGGCTGATCCCGCCAAGAGGCAAAGGAAGTTTGGCGGCGCGTCGTTGGCCCAGCGCGCACAGGAGGCTCAGGCCATAGGCGCTGGCGACGATGGCGCCGAGTGCCTGGCTGCCGACCCACATGCCGAGATATTCGCAAAATCCACCGAGCATGGCGCCGATCAGGTTGGCCCCAAACGCGAGCGCGGGCTGCGGCGACTCGCGAAAGGTCGATGAGAAAATCAAACCGGCGAAGAAAATGGGGAGCGGCACGATCGTCAGCGTCCATGCCACCCGCCAGCCAAGTTCCTGCGCGAGGATGGTTTCGCGGGGAATCGCCAGCACCGTGGCCAAGGATAGAAACAAAGGCAAATACAGCCATGGGTGGAAATTTCGGAGGAAGTGTTGCGTGACCCAATTGGCGAGCAGGACCATCAGCAAGACCCCCGCGATCACGATGGTGGTGACGAGCCAGGTCGTGCCGAAATAGAGCGAGCAGTCGCCAATACTCTTCGTTTGCAGCAGCATGAAGCCCCAGCCGAGAAAAAGAAAATGTCCGTCGGGGCGGCCGAAGCCGCGCCCACGAAACGCCAGCAACGCGCCCACTGACAGCGTGAGCAATCCGCCGATGACCAGCGCGTAGTCGCTGGGAATCCCGCGTTTTTGCAGGTAGAGGTAGGGCCAGTCGTCGGTGGCGAGATCGACGGGTTTGTTGGCCGCGCGCCGCAGCTGCCAGGCACCGACCTGAGCCGGCGGAGCGAGGTGCGGGTTTTTGGACGCCATGAAGGTGATGGTGCCGGTGTTGACATAAATCAACGGCTCCGCGCCCGTCGCCAGAGTGATCATCTGGGTGAATTTCTGCGCCAGCCATTCCTGGCCGACGCTGAAGGACACCGACAGCAGGCCGCCGGGAGCGACCCGGGCAAACGCGGCTCGAAAGCCCTCGACGGTGTAGGTGTAGCCATCGAGGCGGAGGCTGTTGCCGTAGCTGAAGAGGGCCTGGCTATCGAGGTGGCCGAAGACGACGAGGTCGAAGAGGTCGCGATTTTTTTGGAGAAACGCCCGGGCGTCGCCGATATGGAGCACGACGTTGGCGTTGGCATAGGGCTGCGCCGCGTTGAACCGCGCGCTCAGCCGCGGGATAACCGGATCGATCTCGACGGCATCGACGCGCTGCGCGCCGCGCAGCAGCGCCGTCTCGACATCCATGCCGCCGCCCGCGCCCAAAATGAGCACGCGGGCGGGCTGGCCGATCACGCGGTAGGGCAGTTCGTATTGCGCGCGATGACCGGCGACGAGCTGCTGCTGAACGCTGCCCGCCGTGTAGCGGCTGGGGTCCACGGTCCCGTGCATCTGGTAGAAATCCTGGTTTACGCGGACCGAATACAGGGGAGGGTCCGCCATCGTGCCGAGGTTGGCGGGCGGCGCGGAGACGCGCACCTCATCGAACCACGCTTTGCCGACACCGGGCTGCTGGGTGGGATCGATCTTCACGCGATTCTCCCGGACCGTGATAAAATAGTAGGGCGACCACCACATGGTATCGCGCTGGCCGGACCACACCACGGCGGTGAACACGAGGGCGTAGAGCGCGAGCGCGCGGGCGCGACGGGCGCTGGCATCGCTCACGACGACGAGTGCGATCAAGATCGCGACGCCCGCCACGGGAGAAAAATGGAGCAACGAGAACAGCCCGAACGCGAGCGTGCCGGCGAGACTGCCGAGGAGATCCCAGACATAGGCGCGCAGCGGTGGGAGGCGCTGAAACTGAAGGCCAATCTGTTCGCCCAGCGGGACGAAAACGAGGGCGTTGAGTGAAAAAACGAGGAAGAGCGCGAGATAGTTCAGGGCGCGGTGATCGACCATGGAGAGGCGGAGTTCGCCGGCACTCCCTGGCAGGGAAACTCCGCCGAGCGCCACGAGGAAGCCGATGTCGACGGCGAGGAACAGCGGAAAAAGGCGAAACAGCTGCCAGCCCCGATTGGCGAGGATCGCACCGATGCCGAGTCCGAGAAACGAACTGACCAGCATGAGATTCGCATAGTAGGCCACGAGCCGGACCTCGGAGGGCACCCAGCGGATCACCATCAGCTCAAAAAAGAGCGCGATGAAGGAGAGCGTGAAGAGGCGCCGGGCGGGGGACGGAGCGCTGGGCGATGGGGCACCGGTGGGATCGGGGGCGGAGTCAACGGGCGAGGGATTCATGTGGCGCACGGGGAGGGCTTCAGGAGGCGCACAGGGACGGATTCATCGTGCGCCGAGTGAATGTGTCGGCGGTGCGAAGGCAACCCGTGAGCACGGGGCGAGCGCAGGGCGAGCGTAAAAAAGGGCGGGTCCGATGAGCCCCGCCCCGAAGGATCATCTTCGCAACGCGCGAAAAGGGCGGGTCGGAGACCCTGCCCTACCTCAACCTTGGGTGAAGGCGGGGAGTTTTACGATTTTGCCGCCGGCCAGCGCGGATTCGTGGGCGCAGAGGCCGACGCAGGTCCAGTTGGCGGATTTTTGCGCGTTCGGGTAGCACTCGCGGCCTTCGACGAGCGCGGTGAGGAATTCGTGGGCGAGGTGCGGGTGTGAGCCGCCGTGGCCGGCGCCTTGCGTGAAGCTGAGGTGGGTTTTCTTGCCGAGATCGTAGATGCCTTTGGTGGTGAACTTCTGAATACCCTTGGGCAAGCGCTTGGCGTAGTCGGGCACGGTGATTTTTTTCGGGATCTTGTGCTCGGCGAGTTTCGCGGTGTGGAGGACGTGCGGCTCGCCTTCCACGAGTGACCACTCGAAGGATTTTTTCGAACCATAGACGTCGATGCTTTCGCGGTATTGCCGGGCGGTGTCAAAGAGCGAGCGGATGATGCGCGCGGTGACGTCGGAGTCCTTCAATTTGATGTGCGCGGTTTCGACGGCGAAAGGGGAACCGTAATTCTTGGCGAGTTCGGGACGGATGGTGCCCGAGCCGAAGCAGGAAACGTATTCGGCGGTGGCGTCGGTGAGGGCGAGCATCGGGCCGACGCAGTGCGTGGCATACCACATGGGCGGGAGGCCGGGCCAGTAGTTCGGCCAGCCGTCCATGTCCTGCTGGTGGCTCGCTTGGAGGAACTGGATTTTGCCGAGGTCGCCGCGGTCGTAGAGTTCTTTGACGTAGAGGTATTCGCGAGCGTAGACGACCGTCTCCATCATCATGTATTTGAGGCCGGTCTTTTTGGTGAGATCGACGATCTTTTTGCAGTCGGCGATGGAGGTGGCCATCGGGACGGTGCAGGCGACGTGTTTGCCGGCTTTGAGGGCCTTGATGGATTGCTCGGCGTGATCGGGGATCGGGGTGTTGATATGGACCGCGTCGATCTCGGGATCCCGGAGGAGTTCGTCGTAATCGGTGTAGCCCTTAGGAATGCCGAAGGCGTCCTGGATGGCCTTGAGTTTCTTCGGGTCGCGCTGGCAGACCGCGAGGAGATTGGCGTTGGGGTGGGCCTGATAGATCGGAATGAACTCGGCGCCGAAGCCGAGGCCGATGATGGCGAGGTTGATTTTCTTCATGGAGGGGAGATTGAGGACTGAGAGTTGAGAGACAAAGACGCGGTACGCCGACGAGCGGCGGCCCTGCGGGGAAGGAGTTATTTTAGAGTTTGGAGGAAGGCTTCGATATCGGAAATTTCCTGCGGACTGAAGATGTCGCCCATCGGGGGCATGGGGGAGATTTTCCCGAACTGCTCGTAGCCTTTGGCTATGACCTTGCTCGGTTCGAGCAGGCTCTCGCGGATGGAAGAGGCGGTTGCGCGGGAAGCAAGACCGTCGAGGGCAGGACCCACAGTGCTGCCCACGCCCTTGACGGCGTGGCAGAGGATGCAGGCCGCAGGGTGCTTGGTGAAGAGCTGTTCGCCGCGTGCGACGTTGCCGAGCTGGAGCTGCGTGTTTTCGTCCACCAGCGTAAGTTCGACGAGGCGCACATCGTCGAAGAACGACTCACCGCGCGCAGCATGGAGAACGTTGACGCTGGCGGTGGTGAGGGCGCCGCTGTCGAATTCAATCTCAATCTCGGTCCAGTTGGTGTCACGGCGAACGATCTCGGTTTCGATGCGGGCGTTGTGGATATTGAAGCTGGCTTTGCCGCGAATGGAGCGAATCCGGACCCAGCCGGCGAGGCGATAGCGGGTGTTGGGCTTTATCGGCACGTCTGCGTGAAAACTCGTGTCGGCGTCACCGCTACTGACGACGCGGAGGGCGTTTTGGCCGCCGCGAAATTCGCGCTCCGCGCTCGCGATGGACCAAAGGGCGGACGCGTTGCCCTCGCGATTTCCGTAGTCTCGGCGCTTCCAGCCGACTGGAAGGGTGTCGGCGTCGAGGTGTTCAAAACCCGGATTTGGCAGGAGGTTCGGGCCTTCGCGGAAGAGCACGGCACCGTGGACCTTGCCGACGACTCGGGTGGCCTCTCGGAGCCATTCGTCTTTTTGGTTGGCGGGGTTGCGCACGAGGGCGGTGACGACGGACTTGATTGGCGGGGTCGTGGGGAACTCGGCGAGCTTTACGAAGGCGGCAAGTTTGGTGAGAGCGTCGGAATCACTGACGACGGAAGAGGCGAAGAACAGCGAGACGGCGGCCGCGTCTTCGCCGAGGGCCCGGGTGGCGTTGCGGCGGACGCCGGCGTCGGAGTGCGTGAGGGCGGCGCGATGGGTCGGTTCGTCGAGTTGGCCGAGGCCGTGGAGGGTCCAGAGGGCGTGGAGGGCGGGGAGGGGGGCGGGGGCGGAGACGGCGGATTTGAGTGCGGGGGCGGCATCGGTGTGACGGCCTTCGACGAGCAGGCGTTGGGCGGTGAGGCGCCAGAATTGATTGCCGCTGCCAAGGGCGGCGACGAGTTGGGCGGTCGTGGCGCCTTTGAGCGACGTGATCGCGGCGGGCTTGGATTTATCCCAGACGACGCGGTAAATGCGGCCGCGGGAAT
>CAMATV010000072.1 GCA_945861235.1 Opitutus sp. GAS368 | reverse complement strand
CCCAGTGCCCAGCCCGCGACGGTTGGTTTGAGCACAAGTTTGGCCGTGATTGCCGACGGCACCGCACCGTTGGTTTACCAGTGGCGGAAAGACGGCAGACCAATCAATGGAGCGACCACAGCCACGTATCGCATTGGCTCTGCAGCAATCACCGATAGCGGAAGCTACACTGTCGTCGTGACAAACTTCGCAGGCAGCGTCACGAGCACACCGACAACGCTTCTCGTCGCGCCACCGGCAACTACGTTTACCCAACGCCACGCCAGTGCCGCGACCGACAACAATCTCTGGAGCTTTGCTGCGGGCGGCGGGGTGATGGTCGCTGTCGGCCAGCCCGGCCTGATCTACAGCTCCACGAATGGCACCACGTGGACGCAACGTGCCTCCGGGACGAATGAGTGGCTGGTCGGGGTGGCCTACGGCAACGGGCTCTTCGTCGCAGTGGGAGACAATGGTCGCGTCCTCCGGTCCACGGATGGCGTCTCGTGGACCTACGCGGCAAACGTCGGCACGATCTTCCGTCTCAATGCGGTGATTTACGCTGCGGGGCGCTGGGTCGCGGCCGGAGAAAGTGGTTCCATCGTCACCTCAACCGATGCCAACACGTGGACGCCCGTGCTGTCGGGCACCACTCGCTACCTCCACGGCCTGGCTTATGGCGCGGGATATTTTGTCACCACCGGAGGAGGCGGAACCGTCCTCGCGTCAAACGATGGCATCAATTGGCTCACTCGAAACTCCAGCACGACGCGCGACCTAGAAGCGTGTGTTTTTGTCAGCAACCACTTCTTGGCTGTCGGTGAAGCGGGCGAAGCGATCATCGCCTACGGACCGGGTGGTGCGGGTAACTGGAATAATTATTCGCTCTACAAACCCAACACGACGTCCGTCCTTCGTGGGCTGGCGGCGGGCCCGGGCGCCATTATTGCCGTCACGGAGAGCGGCGTGATCTTCTCCACGCCAAGTATCTTTAATTCTTGGACGCAGGTTCCGAGCACCAACGCCAACGTCCTGCTCACGGCCGGTTTCGCCCAAGATACCTTCTTCGCCCTCGGCTTTGCGGCACTGATCCTCCAGTCCGATCCGGTCTACGATGGTCGGCTGAGCAACCTCTCAACGCGTGGCCGGGCAGGTGCTGGTGCGGATGTGCTCATCAGCGGATTCGTCGTGCGCGGCAACGCGCCGAAGCAAATGCTCATCCGCGCGGCGGGACCAGCGCTCATGCAGTTTGGTATCACCGGAGCGTTGGAACGTCCGGTGCTCGCACTCTTCGATGGAGCGGGAAAGCCGATTACGGCCAATACGGGCTGGGGCACCGCCACGAACGTCGGTGCAATCCGCACGGCCGCCATCGACATCGGTGCGTTCGCCTTCGCTGAAAACAGTGCGGACTCCGCCCTGCTCGTGCCCCTGAGCCCCGGTGGCTACACGGCCCAGGTCTCCGGTGTCGCGGGAACGACGGGCACCACACTGATCGAGACCTACGATCTGGATAACTCCGTCCGGATGCCGTCTCGCCTCGTCAACATCTCCAGCCGCGGAGTCGTCGGCACGGATCAGAATATCATTATACCGGGCATTGCCACCGACGGATCCTCCGCGCGCCTGCTCCTCGTGAGAGCCATCGGGCCCGCGCTCGATGCATTCGGCGTCGCTGGCACGCTCAGCGATCCGCAAATCACCGTGACGCGGAGCACGAACACCGCGTCGCTAGCAACGAACGATAACTGGAATGTCCAAACCGGCGCGAACAACAACACCTTCACCGCGGCCGACATTCGCGACTACACCGCGCGCGCCGGCGCCTTCACGCTCCCTGAAAACAGCCGCGACGCCGCTCTCCTCTTCACCACGACTCCGGGGGCCAACTACACGGTGCAAGTCTCCGGCGTCGGTAACGCCACGGGCGTCGCGTTGGTCGAGATCTACGACGTGACCGGGCTCTGATAAACGCGCGTTGTTTACGAATGCATCGATGGGGGGCTTCACTGGAGCGGCGGGGTGGCGGACTGAAGTCCACCCTACTTGGAGGCGGCGGATTTGTTTTTCTGCACGGTGATGATCACGACGGCGGTGATGATAATGGCGGAGGCGACGAGGGTGCGCGGACCGATGGGTTCGTCGAGGAGCAGCCAACCGAGGAAGACGGCGACGACGGGATTCACGTAAGCATACGTGGATACGCGGGCGGGGGTGCTGTGTTTCATCAGCCACACGAAGGTCGAGAAGCCGACGAGCGAGCCCATGACGATCAGGTAGCAGAAGGCGGCCCACGCGCGGGGCGTGATCGCGGACAGCTGGAGCGCGGCGAAGTCGCCGTGGGAGATCGCCGCGAGGAGCAGCGCGGCGCCGCCGCCGAGCATTTGGAGAGCGGACGCCACGAAGGAATCGGCGCCATGTTGGGCGTGGCGCGAATAGATCAAGCCGAGGCTCCACGAGACGCAGCCCAGGAGAATTGCGGCGACGCCGCCGAGGTGGAGGCCGCCGTGGGAGGGGGTTTCCCAAGGGGCCGCGAGCCAAGTGACGCCGGCGAAACCGAGGAGCAGGGCAGCGATGGTCGCGGTACGGGGACGCGTGCCGCCGGGCCACGCCCACTCGGTGAGCACAATAAAGAGTGGGCTGACGCCGATGAGGAGAGCGGTGAGGCCGGAAGGCACGTATTGCTCGGCCCAGACGACGGCACCGTTGCCGCCGAGCAGGAGGCAGGTGCCGATGATGGCGTTGACGCGCCATTGGTAGGCCGTGGGCCAGGCGGCACCGCGGAGTTTTAGAAAAACGAAGAGGACGGTGCCGGCGATGAGGAAACGCACGGCAGCCATGAGGAACGGCGGCATCGTTTCGATGGCGATACGGATGCCGAGGTAGGTGCTGCCCCAGATGAGGTAGATCGCGGTGAAGGCGAGAATGAGGGCGGTACGGGAGGGAGCGGTGTTCAAAGCAGAAAGGGAGAAGGAGAGCAGGGGAGAATTTGAGACCGGCACAGTTGGCGATACGCTCGAAGTGTGACCATGACAATTTTTGGAAGAGGGGGGCGGGATGGTGGGTGCGGTGAATGACCAATGACTCGTGTCCGATGCTTAATGTCGGACCACTCGCTGGCGCTCGCGGCGACGAAGGATTCCGTGCGAGGGGATCGGTGTGGGGTGGCTGGTGGCTGTCCCGCCTCTCACGAGGCGGGCTACGGAATGCGGGGGGGGGTTGACTTGGGGGCGGGGATCGGGCGACGTGCGGGCGATGAACGATGACGCGGCGGCGACGGAATTTTCCCGGTTGGTGACGGCGGTGCTGCGGCGTTTTTTCGCGCAGAATGGGTGCGCGGAGCTGGCGGTGGCGGAGGCTGCGGCGGTGAGCGGGCGACTGTGGGCGCTCGTGCGGGAGCGCGGGCTGCCGCGGGCGTTGCGGGAAGGTGAGTGTGGTGTGTCGGGCGGGATGAGCGAGGAGGTGTGCGCGCCGCTCGTGGGCCGGGTGCTCGCGGGAGCGAACGATGATTTGCTGGCGAAGACGGTGACGCAGCTCGTGAAGGCGTGTTTTTATCCGGAGTTCACGGTGTGCCGGGATTCGTTTCGCGAGGTGGCGAAGGACGGGTCGTGTAAGCGGCAGGAGTTGGCGCGCGTGCGGCAGCGGGTGAGCGGGACGCATTGTGTGGATTGCCCTCATTGGGTGGCGCTCACGCCTGCGGGCCACGGTGAATTATTGCAGCGGGAATGGCGCGGTGCGCCGGGAATACGGGAGGAAAATTGCGGCGTATTTTTACCGGAGGATTTTCGCGCGCTGCGCCGGTGGCTGCATGCGCGGGCGCGCGTGTGAGGTGGGAAGCTGGGTTGCACTCATGCCGACACGTGGCAGGGTCACGGCATGAAGCGATGGATGATGCGAATGACGCTCGTGGTACTCGGGCTGGGGCTGGGCCTCGTGCGCGGGGCCGACGGTGGCATGCGCGCGAGCAAACCGGAGTTTCGCAAGGAAGTCGTGGCGGTGATCGAGGGGCAGCTCGCGGCGTTTCGGGCGGGCGAGACGCAGAAGGCCTATGCGTTTGCGGCGGCGCCCTTGCGGGCGCAGCGCCCGGTGCGCCAGTTCCTCCAAATCGTGGAAACCAATTACCCGGAGATTTGGGCGAACACGCGCGCGGAGTTTGGGCTCGTGCGCGATGATGGTGCGCGCGCGACGGTGCGCGTGCAGGTTTTTTCGAAAGAGGAGCGCGCGGATTACGACTACGGACTCTTGAAGGAACGCGACGGGGTCTGGCGGATCGACAGCGTGCTGCGGCACGCGCCAAAAAAATCGGACCGAGTCTGAGAGGCGAAGGACACGACGGGCACGGAACGAGGCTGGCGGCCCGGTGGTTGGTCGCGCGTTGCGAACGGCGCGATTCGGCAACACGTGGACGGAGTCTTTGATGGGCTCGTCCTCGCCGACAAGAATCTGCGTTATCAGCAAAATCTGAAGGCGCGCCGCATCGCGCTCGCGGAACTTCCCACCAATCGGTGGCCCGTGCTCAAGGCGCTTTTGACCCAAATTGTGAGTGTGGTCGAGAGCGCGCGGCCGGGGAGCGATACCATCGTGCCGGCAGCGGAAGGGCCGTGAAAACGGGCATCGGCGAGCGACGCTCCGACGGCTGAGGGACGGAAGCGGCGGCGTGCGCTCAGTACCTGCCCTCGAGGTCGCCAGGTTGGAGGAGCGGCGCGAACGTGCCTTTGTTGGCGGCTTTCATGTAGGCCTCTTTGGGTTCGATGGTGCCGTCTTTCACCCGGTTCATGAGGCTGTTGTCCATGGTGATCATGCCGTCGGCACCGCCGCTCTCGATGATGGATTTGATGTTGGCGATCTGGCCGCTGCGGATGGTGTTGGGCAGGGCTTCGTGCTGTAGGAGGATTTCGTGGACGGCGCAGCGACCCTTGGGAATGCGTTTGCAGAGGAGCTGGGCGACGACGCCGGCGAGACAGCTGCCGAGCATAATGCGAACTTGGTTTTGTTCCTCGGCGGGAAAGGTGTTGATAATGCGGTCGACGGTCTTCGGGGCGTTGTTGGTGTGGAGTGTGCCGAAGACGAGCATGCCCATCGAAGCGCAGCCGAGGGCGAGTTTGATGGTCTCCATCTCGCGCATTTCGCCGAGGAGAATGATGTCGGGGTCGTGGCGCATCGCGCCTTTCAGGGCGTTCGCAAAGGAGGCGGTGTGTTCGCCGACCTCGCGGTGAACGATCACACATTTTTTCACCGGGTGGACGAATTCAATGGGGTCCTCGATGGTGATGATGTGGCGCGCGAGGTGGGTGTTAATGTAGTCGATCATCGCGGCGAGCGTGGTCGATTTGCCGGAGCCGGTGGGGCCGGTGACGACGACGAGGCCCTGGTCGAGGTGGCAGAGTTTTTTCAGCGATTCGGGGAGCTTGAGCGCGTCGAAGGAAAGAATTTTTGCCGGGATTTGGCGGAAGATGGCGGCCTGGCCCCAGTGATTGTAGAGGTAATTGCCGCGGAAACGGGCGAGGCCGGGGATCTCGTGGGCGAGATCGAGGTCCTTGCGGTCGAGGAAATCGGCCCAGCGTTTGGCGGGACAGATTTCTTTGAGCAGGGACTCCATGGTCGGTGCGTCGATGACCGTGTCTGCGAGTGGGATGAGGGCTCCCGAGGCGCGGGTTTTGGGCGGGAGGCCGACGGTGAGGTGGAGGTCGGAGCCGCCCTTTTCGAGCATGGTGCGGAGGAGGGTGTCGATGGCGGCCATGGTTAGGATTGGGTTTCGCGGGAGAGGGGAAGAATGCGGATGCGGTGGCGGTGGTCGTCGATCGTCAAGATGGCACCGTCGGCCAGTTCGCGTGCGCAGGTGCGAAGTGCGCCGATAACGCGGAGGCCGGAATTCACGGGATCAACATCGGCCATGCGAAGGAGCACGACGCTCGGGCTGGCGGCATTCGTCTGGGCGAGGATGACGCCAAAATCGAGATCCTGGGTCAGAATGATCGCGCGGGTCCGACCGGCGTGATTGAAAATCTCCCGGTCCTCGGCGGGTGCCAGTCCGAGGTGACGCCAGTGGACACTTTCGAGGCCGTGCTTGGACAAAAGCGGAGCCCACTCCGGCGAGAGGTTCATATCCACGATGATCATCTTGAACTCGCGGCGGTGCGGCCGGACGACCGGGCGAGGTTGGACCTAGGCATCGACCAACTCGACTTCGCGTTCACTGACGCGCCATGCGGCATAGGTGAGGGCTTGGTCGATGTCCTCCGGTTCCAGATAGGGGTAAAGCTCCAGCAAGCGCGTTTTGGAATGCCCTGTTCCCATCATGCCGACGATCATACCGACGGTGACTCTCATGCCGCGGATGCAGGGCTTGCCGCCCATGACAGCGGGGTTGTGGGTAATTCGATCGAGGGTGGTCATAGAAGAAAACTAGGTGTTGTGAGCTGCGCGGCAAGCGTCGGCACGGGCGGGAGGCCGACGGTGAGGTGGAGGTCGGAGCCGCCCTTTTCGAGCATGGTGCGGAGGAGGGTGTCGATGGCGGCCATGGTTAGTTGATCTTCGCCTTGAGGACGCGGTTGGTGATGTTGGCGTGGGCGGTTTCGGCGGTGATTTTTTTGTCCTTCCAGAGGGCGAGGACGACGTTGTCCATGAGGCACATTCCATCCTTCAGGCCCGTCTCCATCGTATTTTTCAGGCCCGTGGACTTGCCTTCTTTGATGAGGTTTTGAATCGCCGTGTTGCTGACGAGAATTTCGCAGGCGAGGACGACGGTGCCGTCGACGGCCGGGAGGAGGCGTTGGCAGACGACGCCGCGGAGACTCTCGGCGACGCTGGAGCGAATCTGCGTTTGCTGCGCCGGAGGAAACACGTCGAGCAGGCGGTTGAGGGTCGTGGCGGCGTCGCTGGTGTGCATTGTGCCGATGACGAGGTGGCCCGTCTCGGAGGCGCTGATCGCCATCTCGATGGTCTCGAGGTCGCGGAGTTCGCCGATGACGATGACGTCGGGGTCTTCGCGGAGGGCCCCTTTGAGGGCGGTGGCGAAGGAGCGGGTGTGGGGGCCGACTTCGCGCTGGGTGACGTTGCAGCCCTTGGAGAGGTGGACGACTTCGATGGGGTCTTCGACGGTGATGATGTGGTCGGTGCGGGTCTCGTTGAGGTAGGCGACCATCGAGGCGAGGGTGGTGGTCTTGCCGGAGCCGACGGGGCCGGTGATGAGAATGAGGCCGTTGTGGTAGGAGAGGAGTTTGTGGAGGGTCGCGATGTGCTGGGCGTAGCCGAGGTTTGCGAGCGTGCGCGTATCCGCCGGGATCATGCGGTAGGCACCGGCGGCGCCGTTCTTGTGAAACATCAGGTTGACGCGGTAGCGGTCGACGTCGCTCAGGGCCAAGGCATAATCGAAGTCTTTTTTCTCGAGGAAGATTTTTTTCTGGTGGTCGGCGAGCAAGGCGACGTTGAGGCGGAGGGCGTCTTGCGCGGTGAGGGAATAGTCGGAGAGGAAGGCGAGCGCGCGATTTTTCCGGATGAACGGACGGGCGCCAGTGCAGAGATGAAGGTCGCTGGCGCCGTCGTTGGCGGTGGCGCGGAGCAGGGTGCGGAGGGCGGTGGCCAGTGCGGTGTCGCTGAGCGTTTGAATCGTTTCGAAGGCGAATGTAGCCACGGGGCCGAGGCCCGAGGTCGTCGGCGGGGCTGGGGTGTGGTCGGTGCCGAGGTCGGTGGAAAGCCTGCGGGCATGGGCGGCAGCGCCGGTTTGAACGAAGGGAGCCTGAGTCGCGTTGTCGTCGAAAGGGTCGGCAGCCGGGGGACCGTTCTTGCCTTTGGTGAGGGCGAGGTCGGCAAGTTTTTCAAGCGTGTCGAGATCGGTGACGATGCCGGAGTCGATGAGGCCTTGGGCGAAGGCCATCATGTCGCCGCCGGCGCCGAGAGCGTTACGGATTTGGAGGGCTTGGGGGCGGGTGAAGAGGCCTTGGTCGATGCCGAGTCGGGCGAGCCAGCGGGTGTCGTTGTTCATGCGTGGCGAGGAGCGTTGGGAAGTTGGGCGGAGGAAGCAGGACAAGCCAAGCGCGAAGGTGATCAAGGTGAACGCTGGGTGCAGAGGGTGGTCAACGGGGGCACGATGACGAGTAAAGGGGCGGTCGCGATCCGCCGGTGGCACCTTTCTGGGACGTGACGAGGCTGGCCTTCACCAAGGCGGATAGCGGGCGGCGGATAACGACGGGATGGGTGTCGCCGCTGGTGGCGATCTCGGCCGACGGCCCCGCCGCGGTCTGGCGGTCGGCCGGATAGGCGAGAATGTGCACGCTGGCGGCGAAGCGGGAGTTCCCCGCCAGTGTTTAATGTAAACTTCAATTATACTATTATGTTAGGTTCCAAGCGTCGCGGTTAAACTGGGCGAAGATGAGACGGTGGCGGACGGCGCGATCGGGGCATATCCGGAGTTGCAATGCCGGAGGGTTCACAGACTGTGGACATTCCATCACCTGCTCATGCTGAAGAAAATATTTGCGAAGCTGCGCGAGAAAATCTCGCCGTCGCGTGCCAAAAAGCCGGCTCAAACCGAAGCGGCAAAACCTGTTTCCCATGCGAAGCCCTCCGCCGCCACGTCGCGCGGGGAGTCGCGCCCCGAGCGGGGGGGTGGGCCAAGCCACGATGGACGGCCGTACGACAAATATCGCGGCCAGCCGCGTGATCCGCGCGACGAACCGCCCCGCGAGCCCCGCGCGGCAGGTGCTGGCGACGGGCGCGAGGCGCGTCCTCGCCGGGATGACTATGGCCCCAGGAGCGAGGATCGCGGCGGTCGGGGTTTGCCTTCACGTGGGGGTGGCGGTGCCGCGCGCGGTGGGCCGCGGGGCGAGCGCGAACGTCCGGTCATCGATAAGACGTTTGACCATCCGCGCACGACGGCGATCAAGCCGGCGGTGCCGGTGGATGTGCCCAAGATGGACACGGCTTTTACGGCGTTGGGCTTATCGGATGCGCTGGCGTTCGGCGTGCAGGAAATGGGCTATGTGACGCCGACGCCGATTCAGGCGCAGGCGATTCCGGTGGTGCTGAAGGGTGGGGACGTCATCGGTTCGGCGCAGACGGGCACGGGCAAGACGGCGGCGTTTGCGCTGCCGATCATCCAACGCCTCGGTACGCACGGAAAGTTGCGCTGCCTGATTCTTGAGCCGACGCGCGAGCTGGCGCTGCAGGTGGAGGAAGCGTTTCAGAAATTTTCCAAGTTCACTGATCTCCGCGTGACGATCGTGTATGGCGGCGTCGGTTACGGGAAGCAATTGGACGACCTGAAGAGCGGGATGGATATTTTGGCGGCGACGCCGGGCCGGCTCCTCGACCACATGGAACAGGGCAACGTGTCGCTGGCCGACGTGGACATTCTCGTGCTCGACGAAGTGGACCGGATGCTGGACATGGGCTTTCTGCCCGACGTGAAGCGCATCGTGCAAAAATGTCCGAAGAACCGACAAACCTTGTTTTTCACCGCCACGTTGCCGCCGGAATTGGAGCAACTCGCGGGCTGGGCGCTGAACAATCCCTTGAAAGTGGAGATCGGTCGCCAGCGGTCGCCGGCGGAGACGGTGTCCCATGCGTTTTATCCGGTCGTGGCGTCGCAAAAATTCGACTTGCTGCAACTGCTGCTGGACCAGACGGATTTCAAGAGCGTCTTGATTTTTTCGCGCACGCGCATGGGGGCGGATCGCATCGCGCATCGCCTCGAAAGCAAGGGGCACACCGTCGGGGTGATGCATTCCGACCGGAGCCAACGCGAGCGCATTGAAGCGCTGGATGGTTTCAAGAGCGGCAAGTTTGAAGTCCTCGTGGCCACGGACATCGCGGCGCGCGGTCTCGACATCGCAGGAGTGTCACACGTAATCAACTACGACGTGCCGGAGAACGCCGAGGATTACGTCCACCGCATCGGCCGCACCGGGCGCGCCCAGAACACGGGGGATGCGTTTACGCTCGTGACTGAAGATGATGTGAGGGATGCGCGTTCGATCGAGCGTTACATGGGCGTGACGGTGGAGCGGAAGAAAATTGAAGGATTCCCCTACATCTATTCGGCGCTCTTTGATGAGAAGGCCTTGGCCGACACCGTGGCGGCTGCGGCGAAGCCGGTGAGCCGACTGCACCGCGGAGTGCGTCGTTAAGGAGTGCGGCGGTGGACGGGACCGGCTGGGCCGGGCAAAATAAAAGGCGCGCCGCGATGCGCGCCTTGTTTGTACTTGGAGGCTGGCGGCCGAAAATTCGTCGCCGGTGACCGGCCGGCGCCTCCCTCCAAGCCGGTTACGCGCATCGTAAAACCAACTGAGGCGAAATCACCGGCTCTGAGGGATTTCAGTGGCGATGCGGTGACGCGTGGAATTGAGGCTTGAAGCATATTCCGTTATAAGAATATGGTTTCGCAGATGGAGCTGGTAAAAATTTACGAGTGTTTGTGCGATCCGACGCGGTTGCGGCTGCTCAACGTGCTCGCGCAGGGGCCGGTGTGCGTGTGCCACTTTCAAGATGTGCTCGGCGAACCGCAGGTGAAAATCTCGAAGCATCTCGCCTACCTGCGCGAGCGAGGGTTGGTCGAGAGTGAGCGGCAGGGAAATTGGGTGATTTACGGGTTAGCGGCGAACCGGTCGCGGGAATTGCAGGCGAATCTGGCGTGTTTGCAGGAGTGCGCGCAGAGCATTCCGGTGTTCAAGCGCGATCGCGCGCGCTTGAAGAAGATCGAGCCGTCGTGTGCTTGGGTGCGGGCGGGTGATCCGGGAAAGGCGCCGGGGCAGTGCCGGTGTGGGTGAGTGGCGCGGGACGGCTAAGCGCTGATTATTTTACCATGAAGAAAACGAAAATTGGCATCAATGGGTTTGGACGCATTGGGCGGCTGACGCTGCGGGCAGCTTGGGGCTGGCCGGAGTTTGAGGTGGCGCTGATCAACGACCCCGTCGGCGGCGCGGAGTGCGCGGCGCATTTGCTCAGTTTTGATTCCGTGCAGGGGCGGTGGGCCCACGAGGCGGTGGCCGAACGGGTCGGCGGGAACGAAGTGATCCG
>CAMATV010000071.1 GCA_945861235.1 Opitutus sp. GAS368 | reverse complement strand
GCCATGGCCAACTTCCTCTTCTACGCCTTCGCTTTCTTCACCGTCGCCACCGCGGCCGGTGTCGTCGCGAGCAAGAACGCCGTCAACGCCGCGATGTGCTTGCTGCTTTCACTCGTCGGCGTCGCCGGTCTCTTCGTCGCGCTCAACGCCTACCTCCTCGCGTTTTTGCTGCTCCTCGTTTACGCGGGCGCCATCGTCGCACTGTTCCTCTTTATCGTGATGCTCCTCGATATGAAGGAAACCGAATCGCGCGGCTTCGGAAAACTTTCCTTCGCCGCCATTATCCTCGCCGCCGGCCTCCTCGTCACCGGCCTGAGTACCTTGGTGACGCGCGGCCATCTCGACACCGGCAATCCTGCGCTCACGCCCGCGCTCGGCACCGATATTAAGCTCTACTCCTACCAGCTCTTCACCACCTACCTTCTGCCCGTGCAGGTCATGGGTTTCCTCCTCCTCATCGCCATGCTCGGGGTAATCGTCCTCAGCAAACGCTGGGAAGGCTCCGACGACGTCACATGACCTCCGCGACTCTCGACCACTACGTGCTCATCAGCGCGCTCCTTTTTGCCATCGGCTTCTTCGGGGTGCTCCTGCGCCGCAACACCCTCGTCGTGTTCATGTGCCTTGAGTTGATGCTCCTCGCCTCGACCTTGGCGCTGGTCGCCTTCTCGCGCTTCAACGGCACGATGGATGGCAACGTCTTCGTGTTCTTCATTCTCACGGTGGCCGCCGCCGAAGTCGCCGTCGGCCTCGCCATTATCGTCGCGCTCTTCCGCAAGCGGCAGACGATCCAGCTCAATGAGCTCAACTCGCTGAAGAACTGACCGCCATGACGATGCTCTCGCACGCCATCTTCGTTCTGATCCTCCCGCTGGTCTCGGCGGCGATCATTGCGCTCTTCCTGCGCCGGTCCGGAGGCGCCGCCGCCGCCGTTTCGACGCTCACCGCCGCGGCCATCGCCGTGATTTCGGTGATGCTCGCCCTCCACAACGAGCGCTTCACTGCATCCACGGAGTGGATGCGCCTCGGGGGTCTGGTGGTTTCCCTCGGCTTCAAGTTTGACGATCTCGCCGCGCTCATGCTCGTGATCGTCGGCATCGTCGGTCTTTGCGTGCATGTGTTCTCGCTCGGCTACATGCACGACGACGCGGCCAAAGCCCGCTACTTCGGCGGCCTCTCGATTTTCATGTTCTCGATGCTCGGCATCGTGTTCGCCGACAATCTTTTCATGATGTTCATCTTTTGGGAGCTGGTCGGCTTCAGCTCCTATGTGCTCATCAACCACTGGCACGAGAAACAATCCGCGGCCGATGCGTCAAAAAAAGCGTTCATCGCCAACCGCGTCGGTGACTTCGGTTTCCTCCTCGGTATTGTGATGTGCTACTGGCTCAACGGCACCGTCAACCTCACGGAACTCGCCGCCAAGGGTGAAGCCCACACGCTCGTCTTCTCTACGCTCCTCCCTCTCCTGCTCTTCTGCGGCGCCGTCGGCAAATCCGCCCAGCTTCCTCTCCACGTGTGGCTCCCCGACGCGATGGAAGGCCCGACGCCCGTCTCCGCCCTGATCCATGCCGCGACGATGGTCGCCGCCGGTATCTACATGCTCTGCCGGATTAACGTCCTCATGGTGCCCGCCGCGCTCGACGTGATTATGTGGACCGGCACCGTCACCGCGCTCTACGCAGCGCTTTGCGCCATTACGCAAAGCGACATCAAGAAAGTCCTCGCCTACTCCACGCTCTCCCAGCTCGGATTTATGGTCGCCGCTTTCGGCCTCGGTTCGCTCTCGAGCACGCATCTGCACGGCACCGAGCCACACACCGTCGTGATCGCCGCCGGGGTCGGTGCCGCGATGTTCCATCTCACGACGCACGCCTTCTTCAAAGCCCTCATGTTCCTCGGCTCCGGTTCCGTCATCCATGGCTGCCACCACGAGCAGGACATCTTTAAAATGGGCGGCTTGCGCACGCGGATGCCGCTCACGTTTTGGACCTTCACCATCGGCGTCGCCGCCATTATCGGCTTTCCGTATCTCGCCGGCTTCTTCTCGAAAGATGCGATCCTCTACCTCGCCTTCGAGAAAAACTCCTCCGTCTTCGCGCTCCTCGCTCTCACTGCCGTCCTGACCTCTCTTTACATGGTTCGCCTCTGGAAACTCACCTTTCTCGGCACGCCGCGCAGTGACCACGCGTCGCACGCCCACGAAGGCGGCCTCACGCTCACTCTGCCCCTCGTGCTCCTCGCGGTGCTTTCACTCGTCGCCGGTTACACGGCGTTTTACCCGAACGTTTTCTCCGGCGTCTTCGACCACATCCCCGAAGCCCACGGCTCTGATCATACGATCATTTTCATCACCAGCCTCGGCGTGATGGCGGTCGGTGCCAGCATCGGCTACTTCTTCTACAAATCCACGCCCACCGATACCCTCGCCGACAAAGTCCCCGGACTTTTCGCGGCGCTCTCGGCTTTCAAGAACGCCTTCGACGGCGCCTACGATTACTACGTTGCCAAGATTCAGCAGCGCTTCGCCCTCTTTGTTAATTTCTTCGAGCAAATCTTTCTCGCCGGCCTGATTGTCCGCGGTCTCGCCGGTTTTGTCGGCCTCTGCGGCCTCGGTGCCCGCGCCCTCCATGTCGGTAACCTCAACGCCTACGTCTACTGGTTTTTGTTCGGCCTCGTGGCCCTGTGGCTGTTGGCGACCGGCGTCCTTTGAGCCTCCTTTCTCCCGCACCCTATGCGCGCCCTATTTATTGACTACGGATTTCACGGATCGGTACGGATTCAGACCGGATTGATCCGTGTTAATCAGAGTAATCCGTGGTTAAACCGTGTTGCTGCCGTTCAGTTTCCGCGATGAGCCCATTGCCCTTCGATCCTCTGCTCGTTTCCATCGCCGCTCCGCTCGCGCTGGCCCTCGCCATCGCCCTCGGGTTACCGAAGCGTTGGTCCGTGCTGCTCGCTTACGGCGCCTTTGCGATTCCCGTGCTCATGGCGCTGCATGTGTGGTGGCACTTCGGCGACGCCGCCAAGGACCACGGCTACGCGTTTCTCACGCGCTACTCCACCGGCCTCGACGGTCTCGGCATCGGCCTGAAACTCGGCCTCAACGGCATTTCGCTCCCGCTCTTCGTGCTCGCCGCCCTCGTCGGTTTCGCCGCCGGCCTCTACGCGATCCAGTCCGGCGCCGAGCGTCTCAAGATTTACCTCATGCTACTCCTCATTATGCAGGGCGGCTTGATGGGGGTGTTCGCCAGCGTCGATATCTTCTTCTTTTATTTCTTCCACGAACTCGCGCTCATCCCGACTTTTATTATGGTCGGCGTCTGGGGCGGTCGCGACCGCAGCTACGCGGCGATGAAGCTGACGATCTACCTCACGCTTGGCGCGATGGTCTCCTTGCTCGGCTTGATCATGCTCTACGTGAAGAGCGGTGCGCACACCTTCGACCTGATCGCGCTCCGCGATCATCTCGCCGCCCACCCGCTCGCCGCGACGGTGCAAAACAATATCGCCGGCCTCCTCCTCTTCGGTCTCGGCGTCCTCGTCTCACTCTGGCCGCTCCACACCTGGGCACCCCTCGGCTACGGTGCCGCGCCGAGCTCAGCCGCGATGCTCCACGCCGGCGTCCTGAAAAAATTCGGCGTCTACGGCCTCATCCAAGTCGCCCTCCCGTTGCTCCCCGACGGACTCGCCTACTGGGCTCACCCGCTCGCTTGGCTCGCCGTCATCGGCAACGTCTTGATCGTCGGCCTCATCACCATCGCCCAGCGCGACCTCAAGCAAATGATCGGTTACAGCTCGGTCATGCACATGGGCTATGCGTTCCTGGGCATTGCCGCCGGTGGTATCATCGGTCCGGGTGGCGTCGTTTTCCTTATGGTCGCGCATGGTCTCTCCGTCGCGCTCCTCTTTCTGCTCGCCACCGCGATTTACCACCGCACGCAAACCTTCGCCATGGATGAGATGGGCGGCCTCGCGCAAAAGACCCCGGTCCTCGCCGCGTTTTTCGTCGCCGCAACGCTCGCCAGCATCGGCCTCCCCGGTTTTGCCAACTTCTGGGGCGAACTCGCCATCTTCGTCGCTCTGTGGAAGTTCTCCCCGCTCATCACCGCGCTCGCGGTGGCCGGCGTCGTGATCTCCGCGGTTTACGGTCTGCGCTCTGCCGCCCGCGTATTCTTCGGTCCCCCGACTGCTGAACTCGCCAAGGTCACCGCTGCGCATTTCCCCGCCGACCTCACTTGGAAGGAACGTTTCCCCGCACTCATTTTGCTCGCGGCACTGCTCTTCATTGGCTTCTGGCCGAAATCCCTCACCACGCCAATCAACGCCGCGTTGACTCCGCAAATATCTGCAAAAATCGGGAACGCGACTGGCCGCTAATTCTCGTTCATTTCAAAACCACGCCCACGCCACTGCTGCCTTGAGTAGCTCAGCTTAGCGTCCCAGCCCTTTTTCGTCCTCTTTTCCCGTCCGTCACCTTCATGACTCTCGAAGCCGTCAAACTCGCCGCCGAGGCCAACCAGTGGGGGGCCATTTTCCCCGAGCTTCTGCTCGCCTGCCTCGCGCTCGCCCTCCTCGCCTTGGAGATCGTGCTGCCGAAGAAGCTCCACGCCTACATTCCCGATGTCGCCCTCGCCGGTCTCGTCGGTACGCTCGGCGGCCTGCTCGTCAATTTCCATTCCGCCAGCCTCGGCAAGGAATCCTTCAACGGTTTGCTTCTCCATAGTCCCGGCGGTCAGGTGATGCGCGTCTTTTTCCTCCTGACCGCAATGCTCGTGTGCATCCTCGCGCGCGTCTCGCTGGCGAAACAAAAGGTGCCACGCATCGAGTTCTACCACCTCGTGCTCATCATCACGGGCGCGATGATGCTCCTCGCGCAGAGCAATCACTTCGTGATGTTCTTCGTCGCCTTGGAGACCGTTACGATCGGCTTCTACATTCTCGTTGCCTACTTCCGCACCAAGACCGCCTCGCTTGAGGCCGGCCTGAAATACCTCGTGATGGGCGCCCTCAGCTCGGGCATGTTGCTCTTCGGTATCGTCCTCCTCTACGGCGTGGCCGGCAACCCCACGCTCCCCGGCCACTCGGCCTCGGCGATGCATTACCCGGCGCTCGCGCAATTCCTCGTCGCCAATCCGCACAACTTCCTCGCCGGCGTCGGCATCGTCCTCGTGCTGGTCGGCGTCGCCTTCAAGATCGGCGCCTTCCCGTTCCAGATTTGGGTCCCCGACGTCTATCAGGGCGCGCCGACACCCGTCACCGCCTTCCTCGCCGTCGGCTCGAAAGCCGCCGGTTTCGCCGTCTTGCTCGTCCTCACGCGGGACGTGTTCGCGTCCTACGACTGGCTCGTCACCCCGGCGCTCACGGCGATGGCCGCCGCGACGATTCTCTTCGGCAACATCGCCGCGCTCACGCAGCACAACGTCAAACGCCTCATCGGCCTGTCCGGCGTCTCGCATGCCGGCTTTCTCCTGCTCGGCGTCGTCGCGCTCAGCGGTCCCGTCGCCAGTGTGTCGGCCACGGGTGCGATTTACTTTTATCTCTTTGCCTACCTCATCGCCTCCTTCGCCGTGTTCGGCGTGATGGCGCACATCGCCGGGGTCGACGATTCCGAGCAGACCCTCGACCACTACGCCGGCCTCGCGAAAGAAAATCCCTTCCTCGCGACGATCCTCGCCATCGGCCTCGGCTCGCTCGCCGGCATCCCGCCGCTCGCGGGCTTTATGGGAAAATTTTTCATTTTCATGGCCGCCTTCGAGGGTGGGGCCCGGTGGACGCTCGTCCTCGCCGTCGTCGGTGTGGTGATCTCGATCTATTATTATTTCGGTTGGATCAAAGCCGCGTTCTTTGAGCAGTGGACCCCGCCTGCGGACACCGCCGACCCGCGTCCCGCGCGCACCCCGGTGAACGTCGTCAGCGGCATCGCCCTTGGCTGCCTGGCTCTCGCCTCGATTTTCATCGGCTTCTACCAAGGTCCGCTCGGCCAATGGCTGACGATGAAGTGAGGTCGCGCGGCCGTGAGGCGGTTAAGTTAAGGCTTCGAACGTGAAACTCCCGTGGGGTGGCTCGGTTGTCCGAGCCGAATGACCTTGGCACTGAAATGCCAGTAGCTGGGCGCGCCTGAGCTTTTTCGGGCCGGAACTTCGCCCTCTTCCGAATGGGACATAGGGGGAGATTGATGATTTCATTCACGGGTCTAAAAGGGGGATTCAAGCAAGTTGGTTGCTTCGGGGGGGGGTGCGACCCAAGTCGTGGTTTTGAGCGGTCGCGCTTCGATGCTGGAATCCTCGGGTGAAGGCGTGTCACATGGGGTGCCCCCCTTCGATGCGTTTGTTCACTAAATTCTGCTGTGCCGTGTTGTCCACCGTGCTGCCCGTCGCGGGTGCGTCCAGCAGCGATGCAGGGGTGGTCTATCCGGGCGCGGTTTGGGAGCAACGTGCGCCGGCCGAGGTGGGCCTCGACGGGGCGATGCTCGCGATATTTGCGGCTAACGTGGGCGGTGACGGCTGTATCATCAAAGACGGATACCTCGTGAAATCATGGGGCGAAGTGGCGACGCACAGGTGGTGGGCGTCGGCGTCGAAGCCGGTCTTGAGCACGTTGCTCCTCGCGGCGGTGCAAGCGGGCCGGTTGCCCAGTGTCGATGCGCCCGTCCAGTCGGCGGGCTGGGCACTGCGGGCGAAGGATGCGTCGATGACGTTTCGTCAATTGGCCAATATGACGAGCGGCTATGCGAGTGCCGAGGCACCGGGGACCGCCTGGGGCTACAATGATTTTGCGATTCAGCTCTATGCCCGCTCGCTGGAGAAGATTTTCGGGCAGACCCTGCCGGAGGCGTTTAGGCAGAGGTTCGGTGGGTTGGAATTTGAAGACGGCGCGTTTTTCGGGGCCCGCGATGATCTCAGCGTGGTGGCGAGTCCACGCGATTTTGCGCGGCTCGGCTGGCTGTGGTTGAATCGCGGGCGGTGGCGCGGGGTGGAAGTGGTCGCGGAGCAGTTGTTCGAAGCCAACGTTCGGCCGCAGGTGCCGAGGGAGCTGCCCCGTGCGCTGCCGGTCGCGAACGGGACGAAGCCTGACGACTATCTCGGAGTCGGGAGTTACGGAGGGGGCGCGAACCAGACTCCACACGGGCCGGGCGTCTACGGATTTAATTTCTGGTTCAACGAAACGATGGCGTCGGGTGAACGCGTGTGGCCGGGCGCGCCCGCTGACACGTATCAGGCGAACGGTCTTTGGAATCGCGATACGGTGACGATTTTTCCGAGCTTGCGGATCGTGGTGGCCGTGCGGGGGGCGCACGCGGGAAAATTTGAGCCGGGTTTGACCGCGGGGATTTTTAACCGAAATCTCCAGCTCGTCGTGGATGCCGCGCGGCCGAGGGCGGCGATCACGACGGGGGCCGCCAAGGTCGTTCCGGCCAAAGAGTGGGAGCTGGCGACGCCCGATTCGCAGAGCGTCGACGGGGCCAAGTTGCGGATGGCGGTGGCCTTGCTGGAGCGGACGATCGGAAGGGATGGCGTGCGTGAACTTGTGGTCGTGCGGCACGGTCGGATCATCTGGAGCGGCGATGACAGTGATAAAGTGCACGGCGTGTGGTCGTTCACGAAATCGTTCACGAGCACCGCGCTCGGGCTGCTGATCGATGATGGTAAGTGCTCGCTCGACACGAAGGCGGCCAGCGTGTGGCCGGCGATGGCGGCGGTTTATCCCGAGGTGACGCTGCGACATTTCGCGACGATGACGTCCGGTTACCGCGCGGTGGGCGACGAGCCGCAAGGCAGTTACGCGCACGGGCCGAGCGTGACGCCGTTCACGCCGGGGCCGGAGCCGTTGTTCGCGCCGCCGGGTGCGAAGTTCGCGTATTGGGATTCGGCGATGAACCAGTTCGCGAATGTCCTCACCCGGATCGCGGGCGAATCACTGGAAGAGCTTTTTCAGCGTCGCATCGCCGACCCGATCGGAATGAATCGCGCGAAATGGGATTGGGGCGACTGGAAGACCGTGGCTGGGCTCGTGGTCAATGGCGGGTCGGGCAATAAGAGTGGTGCGTTGAAGATTTCGGCGCGGGAGGCGGCGCGCTTTGGGCTCTTGATGCTGAACCGCGGTCGATGGGGCGACCGGCAGTTACTGAGCGACCGGTGGGTAGATGACGCGACGCGGGTGCAGGTGCCGGCGAACATACCGCCCGGTTTTCCCTCGCGGGCGACGAGCGGGCCCGGTGAATACGGCTTCAACTGGTGGATCAACGGGGTGAAGCCGGACGGTGCGCGAAAATTTCCGGAGGCACCCCCGCGGACGTTTTGCGCGCTGGGGCACAACAACAACGCCTGTTTCGTCATCCCCGAGTGGGACATGGTGATCGTCCGACTCGGATTGGATGGCTCGGTAGGCGACAACGTTTGGAATGCCTTCCTCGCCAAAGTTGGCGAGGCGGTAAAGTAATCCCGGCTTCAGCCAAGCAACCCTTCCCCCCGAATGAACATCGTCGTGGATTTTAGCCGAGTCGGCGTTTTGCTCGTGGCAGGGTGCGTTGGCGGTGCTGCCCGTGAGGGCGGCGGAACCCTCGGCGACGCGTTAGGCAACGACCGAATCGTGAGTTCCGGTGGGCTGGTTGATGCGTTTTGCAGGGCGGGATGGGACGGAAGAAACATACCTGTTTTCCATTGCGGGGGGGGAGCGGCACCCTTCAATTGACCGCTTCATCCCTGCATGTATCTCAAGGCGCTCAAGCTTCACGGGTTCAAATCTTTTGCTGACAGCACGACACTCCGCTTCGAACCGGGCGTCACGGCCGTCGTCGGGCCGAATGGTTGCGGCAAGTCCAACATCGCGGACGCCATTCGCTGGGTGCTGGGTGAGCAGAGCGCCAAGGCCCTGCGCGGCGGGAAAATGCAGGATGTGATTTTCGAAGGAGCGGACACCCGCAAGCCTTCGCAAATCTGCGAAGTTTCCCTGCTGCTGACCGAGTGCGAGAAGCAGCTCGGCAGCGAATTTCACGAAATCGAGATCATGCGCCGGGTGCACCGCGACGGGCAAAGCGAGTATTCGCTCAATGGCCAGGCGTGCCGATTGAAGGACATCCAGAAATTATTTATGGATACCGGCATTGGCCGGACGAGTTACTCGATCATGGCGCAGGGCCAGATCGACCAGATCCTGTCGTCAAAACCGGAGGAGCGCCGGGCGGTGTTCGAGGAAGCGGCGGGAATCACGAAATATAAAGCGGCGCGGCGCGAGGCCATGCAAAAACTGGCGTTGACGGACACCAACATGGCGCGGGTGGCGGACGTGATCGGTGAGGTGGGCCGGCAGATCGGGACGTTGCGTCGGCAGGCATCGAAGGCCATGCGCTACAAACGACTCAACCACCGCCTGCGGCACCTCGCGTTGGCGTGGAGTGGGTATCACCATGCGGAACTCAGTGCGACGCTCGGAGCATTGGAGGGCAAAGTGGTCGCGTTGCGGGCCGAGGCGGATACGCGGCGCGAAAGTCTGGAAACGCAGCAAGCGGAGCTGGACGAGAAAAAAATGCTGCGGGCCAGACTCAACCAGCGCGTGCAGGATGCCCAGCAGGCGGTTTTTGATCTGCGTTCGCAAAAGGAAGCGGCGGAAAATGCCGCCAATCTCGCGCAGATCCGTCGCAGCGGTCTCGACGACCGGCTCGCCTCGTCGCGGGACAATCTCGGTGAAATTGAAATGCAGCTCCGCGAGGTGTCGGCGCAAGTGGACACGGGGGCGCAGGACAAGCAGATGCAGTTGGGTTTGCTCGGCAGCAGTGATGCCGTGTTCCAGCAGCGCAACCGCGAAATGGCCATCTCCGATGGCGAGCTGAGCAAGCTCGAAGCGGAACTGAATCAGTCGAAGTTTCAGCTGCTCCAAATCGACAGCACGGTGGCACGTTTGCGCACGGACTGTTCGGGTTACGAAGTCGACCAGAAGACGAGTGCGCACAAGCACGAGTCGCTCGCGCAGGAAATTGAGGGTGTGCGGCAGGAAGTGACCGGGGCGACGCAGCGGGCGGCCGAAATTGACGCGCGGGTCGAGGAGTCGCTCGCGGAAAAATCGCGGGCGCACAACCAATTGGTGGCGGCCCAACAAGCGATCACCGATCTCACGCGCGAATTTCGCGAGGCGCAGCGGAAGCTTTCTGAGATCGACCGCGCGCTGGCGCAGCGCACGGCGCGCTTGCGCTTACTCCAGCAATTGCAGGAACGCTGGGAGGGATTTGGTGAGGGAGCGAAGGCGGTCCTCCAAGGCCGGCTCGATGCGGCGCTGGCGGGGGCGAAGGCGGTGCCGATCACGCAGGGTCTCGCGGTGAAGCCGGAGTTTGGCAAAGCGATCGAGGCCATCCTCGGCTCGGCCGCGGAGGCGATCAGCGTGAGCGATCTCGGGACGGCGCAGCGCATCCTCGCGCAGCTTGAGACTGAGCAAATCGGCTCGGCCGTGCTGAATATCGCCGAATATCGCCAACCTGAGATCATTGGAGGGGCGCTTCCGCTTGGGCTCGTCCCCGCGATTCAGGCCGTGAGCGATACCGATCCGGCGCATCCGGCAATCGGACTGCTGCGCGAGTCGTATATCGCGGAAGACTTGGATGCGTTCCTTGATTTTTGGAAAGCCAACCCGACGTTTTCCTTTCTCGCAGTCGTGACGCGCAAGGGCGACTTGGTCGACCGGCGGGGTTTAGTTTACGGTGGGCATCACAGCTCGAAAAAATCCTCGAACAGCATCGTTCAACGCGAAATCGATCTGCGGGAAACCGCCAAGGCGCTCGCCGACGACCAGAAGGCGCACGACGACCAGAAGGCCGTCATTGACGGGCTCAACGCCAGCCTCGCCGCAGCGGAGCAGAAGGTGGAGCAGGGGCGGGCGGACGTCTTGACGGTCACGCAGGCGCTCGCCTCGGCGCAGGCCGAGCAGCGCAATGCGCATCGGGCGGCCGAGGATGCAGGCAATCGATTGAGCCGCATGGCGGGAGAGCTTGGTTCGCTGGAGCACGCGCGGAATGAAGCGCAT
>CAMATV010000070.1 GCA_945861235.1 Opitutus sp. GAS368 | reverse complement strand
GGCGGAAGGAAGGGCAAGGATCGTGGGCATGGGTCAACCGCTGCTCTCGATCATCATCGTCGCGTATCAATCGCGCGACGAGATTGGGGCGTGTCTGGGTTCGATTCCGCGGGAGTTGGCGCGAGCGGATGGGACGCGCGGGGCGGTGGAGGTGTGCGTGGTGGATAATTCGGCGGCCGCGAGCGCGGCGGCGCGCGGAGCCGGAGAGACGGAGAGAGGGGGAAAGGGGGAGAGGGGGAGAGGCGGAGAAGGAGACGACGTGGGCGAGAGGGTGCGGCGGGATTTTCCGTGGGTGGACTATGTGGCTGCGGAGACGAATCTGGGTTTTGGGCGAGCGAACAATCTAGGTTTTGCGAAGACGCGCGGAGCGTTCGTGCTGTTTTTAAATCCGGATACGGTGTGCACTGCGGCGGCGCTGGAGCATTGCGTGGCGCGGCTGGAAGCGGATCGGGCGATCGGGTTGATCTCGCCGAAACTGGTGACGGCGGACGGGACGATGGATCTGGCGTGCCGGCGGAGTATTCCGACCTTGTGGGATGGGTTTTGCCGGGCGAGTGGGTTGGCGGGGAAGTGGCCGGGGTGTGCTTGGGTGGCGGGTTACAATCTGACGTTTTTGCCCGAGGCGGAGACGTATGATGTGGGGGCGATCAACGGGGCGTTCATGATGGGGGCGCGGTGGTTGTTTGCGGCGGAGGTGGCGGCGGACGGGGCGGTGTTCGACGAACGTTTTTTTATGTATGGGGATGATCTCGATCTGTGCATCCGGGTGAACGAGGCCGGATTTCGCGTTGTGTATGACGGGCGCGTGGCGATCACGCACCTGAAGGGCGTGAGCGTGGCGAAGGAGTTTGCCGTGATGTCGCGGGCGATCTTCGACGCGAACCGTGAGGTTTACCTGAAGCATTTTGTGCCCCACGGTGCGTGGTGGGCGGGACTCGTGAAATTGAAATACCGCGTGGCGTTTGGGATCTGGAAAGCGGTCGCGTTGCTGCGGGCGAAGCAGACCGGGCATCGGAAGGTGAGGCCGGTGTGAAGAATGGGTTGAGAGCTGAGGGCTGAGCGGGAAACCAGAAATTTCGAATGAACTACGGATACACAGAGGCACGGAGAGAGAGAGGCGGAGCATGGCTGGCGGCGGTGGTTTTTGTCATGGTGTTGGCGGCGCAACTCGCGCTGGTGGCGGTGGCGGGGACGGACATTCCGTGGGGCGATGCGTGGGATGTGGAGGGGCGGGGGCTCTATCCGGCGTGGCGCGACGGGACGTGGCGCGCGGTGGATTTTTTTCGGGCGCACAATGAGCATCGGATTTTTTGGACGAAGGCGCTCGATGTGGGGTTGTTCAGTGTGAACGGGCAGTGGGACCCGCTGGTGCAATTGGTGGTGGGCGCAGGGCTGCGGGCGTTGGCGGCGGCGGGACTCGCGGCGATGGTGGTGCGCGCAAGCGGGGTGGGGGCGAAGGGAAATGCACTGATTGCGGTGGGGGTGGCGCTGGCGTTTCTGCCCCAGCTTGCGTGGCACAATGCGCTGTGGGGATTTCAGTCGCAGGTTTATTTTTCTCTGGGATTTTCAATTTTGGCGCTGCGGTGGTTGGGCGGGGAAGGCGTGGCGGGTTGGCAGCGGTGGGCGGGGCTGGCGGCGGGCGGGGCGGGCCTGCTTGCGATGGGTGGGGCGGCGCTGGTGCCGGTGGCGTTGATTGGGCTGGTGGGGTTACGCGCGGTGGAGCGGAGGAGGTGGTCAGCGGCGAGATCGCGTGAGGTTTGGCCGGCCGTGGGGTTGTTGGTGGCGGCGTGGGCGCTGCGCGCGGAGATGCGGGAGCACGCGGCGTTGCAGGCGCAGTCGGCGGGCCAATGGGGGGAGACGTTTTTGCGGGCGCTGGCCTGGCCGCAGGCGTGGCAACCGTGGGCGGCGTTGGTTTTGAACGCGCCGTTGGCGTGGATCGTGGTGGCGCGTGTGCGGGGGAAACGGCGCGCGTCGGCGGGCGAAGATTTTGTCGTGCTGTGCGGGGGCTGGGCCGTGTCGATGGCGGCGGCGATGGCGTGGTCGCGCGGGGCGAGCGGGGAATTTGCCGGGGCGGTGCCGTCGCGTTACGCGGATTTTTTGGTGCTGTTGCCGCTGGCGAATGCATGGTGCGCGGTGGTGCTGGTGCGCGAGGCGCGGGCGGAGGGGGGCGCGGGAGGCGGGAGCGGGGCGCGGGTGGCGAGCGTGGTCGGCGCGGCGTGGGGGCTGTTTTTGCTCATCGGGTGGGCGGGACTATCGGGTGAAACGATGCAGCGGATTATTTTGCCGCGGATGCGGGACCGCGAGGCGCCGGTGCGGCTGGCGGTGGCGTTTCAGCGGAGCGGGGACGCGGCGGTGTTTGCGGGCCAGCCGCGGTTGCTGGTGCCGCATCCGAATCCGGAGTCGGTGCGTGCGGTGCTGGAGGATACGCGGATGCGTGGGGTGTTGCCGCCGTCGTTGCAACTGGAGCGGCCGATGGGGCCACTGTCGCGCGCGGTGCGGTGGGTGTTAGGGCGCGAGTAAACGCGGGTGCTGAGGGTGGGGGCGGCCAGACGAGCGCGGCGAAGAATGCTGCCAGTGCGACGAGAAAGAGCGTGCGACCGTGCGCGATGATCCAGGGCGGCGGTTCACCATGGGATCCGGAATGGTCATTGAAAAAAGCGAGCGGCAACACGGGTCGGAGGACGGGATCGTCGAGGACCTGTTGGACGACTTTCGGATTGGGGTGTGGACCGGGGAAGACCGGATCGCGAGTGAAGAGTGTGCTGTCCTGAGTGGTCAGATAGGTGCGCACCTGGGCGAGACTCGCGATGTCTTGGGCGCGCTTGTAAGGGAGATTCAAAGTGAGATTGGTCGTGGTGAGTGTGAGGAGCCCGAAGGCGGCGGATGCCGACCACGCGAGCGTGACGGTGCGGCCGGCGCGGCCCCAACTGATGGCGAGTTGCAACGCGGCGTAGAGTTGGGCGGCGGCACCGAGCAGCAAGGGGTCTTGGTAACGGGAGAGGGGCCGGGAGTCCATCAAGCCGTTGCCGCGTTGGTGGGCCACGGCGGCGGCTTGGAGCACTGCAAACATGACGAGTGCGAGCGCACAGCGATCGAGCGCGTTGAGCGTTGTGCGGGTGCGGCAGCGGCTGACGAGCAGCGCGACGAGCGGGAGTTGCATGAGTAGCCACGCGACCGGGGAATTGACATGGGGCCAGCCGAGACAGCGGGAAACAACGGCGTAATATTGCGAGAGGTTTTGAGCGTGAAACGCGACCTGTCCGGGTGGTTCGGTGAACCCGAAGAGACTGAACGCGGCGAGGGCGGCGATGAGTGTGAGGGCGGCCCAGTGGCCGAGTGTGCGGCGACCCCCGGGCGGAAAAACGAAGGTGACTGCGAGGGCGGCCAGGGCGGCAAATACGCCGGCGGCAAAGGAGAACAGGGCGAGCAGGGCGGCCACCCAGCCAGCCCACCAGCCGCGGCTCAAGGGCGGCGCGAGGGTGAGGCCGGCGAGCGCTCCGACGGCGAGCAGATTGGAGAAATAGACCTGGGACTGGATGCCGAGCAGGGCATTTTGCCAGCCGCAGATCGCAGAGAAAATCACCGCGATTCCGATGATGAAACCCGTGCGCGGACGGGCGGTGAGTGCGGGCCAGAACAGGGCGGCGAGTGTGGCGGCAGTGGCGGCATGAAGCGCGGCGTTGAGGACGATCTGGGCCCACGGTGCCCAGCGTCCGTAGAGAACAAAGAACCCAAGATCGACGAGGCGCGTGAGCAAGAGGCGATGTTTGTTATGGGCCTGGAACAGATCGTCCAGACGCAGTGTGCCGTCCATCCACGGCCGATACAGCCCGACGGCTTCGAGGTCCCATTCGTCCCAGAAGGGCAGGGCGGAGCCCCAGACCTGGGCCAACCAGGCCCGGCTCGCAAACACGAGTGCGGCGAGGGTGGTGCAGACGATGAGCCGGCGGCGGTCGCAGGGAGCGGTGGCGGGAGCGCGGAGCATCGCTGGATCAGTAGCCGTTGGTGCCGCGCCAGCGGGCGAAGGTGAGGAGGATGATCTGGACGTCGAGCCAGAGGGACCAGTTTTCGATGTAGTAGATGTCGTGTTGCGCGCGGGCGGCGAGGTCGGTGTCGCCGCGCAGGCCGTTGACCTGGGCCCAGCCGGTCATGCCGGGTTTGACGATGTGGCGCGGTTGATAGTGGGGGATAGCGTGCGCGAGGTGATCGACGTGGTGCGGGCGTTCGGGGCGAGGGCCGACGAGGCTCATGTCGCCGCGGAGGACGTTCCAATATTGGGGGAGTTCGTCGAGGTTCCAGCGGCGCATGAAGGCGCCGAGGCGGAGGAGGCGGGGGTCGTCGCGCGGGGTGCTTTGCTGGGCGGCGTCGGTCGCGGCGGCGTCGGGGGCCATACTGCGGAGTTTGTAGAGGGTGAAGGGGCGGTGGTCGGCGCCGATGCGGATCTGGCGGAAGAAGACGGGGCCGCGGGGCGACTCGCGTTTGAGGAGGGCAGCGAGGACGAGGACGCAGGGGGCGGAGGCGAGGAGGCCGATGATGGCTCCGAGGAGGTCGAAGGTGCGTTTGAGGGCGCGGTTGAGGAGGCGGTGGATGGCGAGTTCTTCGATGCCGAGGACGGGGATGCGACCGATGGTCTGGAGGCGGAGGCCGCTGAGGAAGATGTCGAAGGCGCCGGGGACGAGCTTCCACTCGACGTAGGCGCGTTCGCAGGTTTCGACGATGCGCGCGAGTTCGGCGGGGGGGAGGTCGGGGCTGGCGACGATGAGGATGTCGGCGCGGGCGGCGGCGAGTTGCGCGAGGAGGTCGGTGGCGGCTGATGGAGCAGGGGGCGAGCGAGCGAGGGGGGAAGCGCGAGATGGGGAGACGGCGAGAGGCAGGGTGATGAGGCCGGCGAAGGCGTAGGGGTGGGAGGGGTCGCGTTGGAGTTCGGCGACGAGGGCGGAGGCGTGGTCGTTGGCACCGAAAATGAGGGCGCGGCGGCGGACGTGGCCGAGGAGCGCGGTGTGGGTGACGACGGCGTAGGCGAGAGAGCGCCAGAGGAAAAGGAGGGCGACGACGCAGACGAACGCGATGACGACGAAGAGGCGCGAGATCGGCGGGTCGAATTTGAGGACGAGGGAAAAGCCGAGGTAGGCGAGGAGCCAGAAGGCGGCGCCCTTGAGGATGGCGTTGAGCGACTGGTAGCGGCGCAGGAGGAGGCGGGTGTCGTAGAGGCCGAATTGCGCGAAGGCGGCGACGAGGAGGGCGACGCCGACGAGGAGGAGCGGAAGGTAGCGGCCGAAAGTGGCGTCGGGGACGGGAATGAAAAGGCCGGTGCCGGAGGACGGGGCGAGGGGCGAGGCGTAGCGGACCCAGTAACCGAGGGTGAGGCCGGCAAAGGTGAGGGCGGTGTCGCCCGCGAGGAGCGTGAGCGGGACGACGGTTTCGCGGAGGGCGTTGGAGGTGGCGCGGGACAAAGGGAAGAGGAGGTAGGAAGGACCAAGGACCAAGGAGCAAGGACCAAGGGCTAATGTCTCATGGGTGGGGCGGTGGGGGCGTCGAGGAGTTCGAGGAGGAGGGAATTGGGGAGCCAGGATTTGAGGGGAAGGGGGGAAGCGGAGAGCGACGGAGAGAGGAATTCGCGGACGTCGTAGAGGTCGAGTGGTGGGGGGAGGTCGAGGTTGCGGACGAGGACGGGGTAGGCGGTGCGTTCGCGGCGGTAGGAGCGTTCGGGGTCGGCGGGGAGTGCGCCGAGGTGGGGGGCGAGGGCGGCGACGCGAGGGAGTTGCGCGGCGGCCCAGGCGGAGTGCGGACGTTTTTCCAGAGCGGTGGCGGCGAGCGAGGCGAGGTGGGCGAACTCGGCGCGGGTGTTGGGGAGGACGGCGGCGACGGCGGGTTCGCGCCACCAAGGGGACGAGAGAAACGCGGGGTCGTTGAGGCATTCGAGGGCGAAGGCGCGGGCGGCGGCGGCGGGGCGGTTTTGATTGAGGCGGGCGAGGCCGAGGCCGAAGTAGACGCCGCCTTTGTCGGGAACGAGATGGAGGGCGTCGTCGAAGGCGCGTTCGGCGGCGGCGGGGTCGGCGATGAGGAGCAGCCAGCCGAGGTTGAAGTGGGCGATTTCTTGGTCGGGATTGAGGGCGAGGGATTCGCGGAGGAGGGCGATGGCGTCGGTGGTGGTGGCGGGCGTACTGGTGCGGGCGAGGGCGAGGGCGCGGATGTTGAGGGCGGGCGTGGGGTCAGGGCGGCCGAGCAGCACGACGACCGCGAGCGCGCCGAGAGTGAAGAAACCGATGAGGCGGGGGCTGAGTGACGAGGACGGCGCGGGTGGAGCGAGGTGGGCGAGGCAGAGGGCGACGGCGAAAGCGAAAACGGGGACGTCGAGTTGCCAGTCGGCGAGCGAGAAGACGGCGTAGCCGACGAGCGCGAGGGCCGCGGGGGAGGGCGTCGGGGAGCGAACAAAGGCGCGGAGTGCGAGGGTGGTGAAGGCGAGGGCGCAGGCGAGTCCGGCGGCCCCGAATTCGGCCCAGAGTTGGGCGGGAGTGCAGTGCAGTTGGAGGACGTTCTCGGCGCCACCGTCGAGGCCGACTCGGTAACGTGGATACGCGAGCGGGGTGGTGCCGGGACCCCAGCCGAACCACGGGCGGTCCTGACCCATGCGGGCGGCGGAGGTGAGCATGGCCGAGCGTTGGACGTTGCTGAGATTGGGCGCGGCGGCGGGGTCGGCGGGGGCGAACATCGCGCGCGTGCGCGGGTGGGCGACGGCGAACGCGAACGCGACGAGGGGCAGGGCGAGGAGCAGGACGATTTTTTTTCGGCGTGGGAGAGGCGCGACGAGGAGCGCGACGAGTCCGAGGGCGGCGAGGGCGGGCACGGCGGCACGGCTGCCACTGCTGATTAGCAGGACGAGGGTGACGACGAGAGCGGACGACCAGCTAGCACGAGGGAGGCCGCGGGCGCGCGCGGCGAGGACGCCGAACCACGGCAAGGCGAGGAGGGCGAGGCCGGCGGTGTAGTTGGTATGGCCGAGCGGAAACGGGTTGCGCGCAGCGGCGATGAGCTGAAGAGAGCGTCCGGGCAGCGTGGGTAACCAGAGTGCGAGGCTCACGAGCATGGTGGCGGCAAAAAAGAGGCCGACGAGAAGATCGAGGCGAGCGGGCCGGACGAGGTCGTGGTGGCGGGCGTGATGGACGACGAAGAAAACGGCGACGGCGGCGAGGAAAGGGGCGGACCAGAGCAGGCTTGAACCGCGATAAGGGCTGGCGAGCGCTGAAACCAACACGGCGCACGCGGAGGCGAGTGCGCCGAAGCACCACGGACGGGACGGGAGGACGAGGCGGCGTTGCGCGGAGAAGGCGTGAAGGAGCAGGACGAGCACTGGGGCGAGCAGGGCGCCGGCGTAGCCGAGCGACCAAGGCCAGGCGAACATCCGGGTGGCGCCGGGGCTCGCGAAGGTGATGACGGCGAGACACGCGAGTCCGACGACGCCGATCGCCGGGAGCAGGCCCGACGGGGGCGCGGGGGCGGAGGCGGCGGCGGGGCGCGTCATGAGAGCGGGATGAGAGCGGCGGGGCTCAAGGCGGGCAAGCTTGGCGGAGCGCTTGACGGTGTCGCGGGCGGGCGGGCAGGCTGGTGGAATGTCGTCGTCCGAAGTTTTCGGGGAGAAAAAAAAGCTGCCGCTCAAGCAATTGGCGGTGGGTGCATTGCTGTGTGGGGCGATTGGTTTGGCGGTCGTGTATTTCGTGGGCTGGCGGGTGGCCCTCGATGCGGCGCTGCAGCTCAAGACGGCGTTGGTGGGGCGGATGTCAGCCGCGGGGCCGGTCGTGTTTTTCAGTGCGATGGCGGTGCTGCCGGGGCTGGGCGTGCCGAACAGTCCCTTTGCGTTGGCGGCAGGTCCGGTTTTCGGCGAGCGGTTGGGCTTGCCCGTCGTCACGATGTTGGGTCTGGCCGCGATCACCTTCAATCTGACCCTGACGTATTGGCTCGCGCGGCGCTGGTTGCGTCCGCTGTGCGCGCGGCTCTTGGCGCGGTTTGGCTATACGCTGCCGACGGTCGAGACGGGTGATGTCACCGATTTGATCGTTTTGATCCGGGTGACACCGGTGGTCCCGTTTTTCGTGCAGAACTATTTGCTCGGTCTCGCAGACGTGCCGTTCGTGCGTTATCTCTGCGTCTCGGTCGCGATTCAGGGTTCGCTCAATGTCGCGTTTATTTTGTTTGGGGACGCGTTGAATCACGGTCGCGGTAAAATGGCGCTCACGGCGGCGCTCCTGATCGCGATGCTGGCGGTCGGCACGCATTTGCTGCGAAATCACTATGGAGCAAAGAAGGCGACCGGGGCGCCGCCGGTCGGTGACGCGTGACATGAAGACGCGGGACGAGTCCTTGTTCGCGGGTGATGCGGGGGCGGAAATCGAGTCGGTGAGCGGGTTTACGCGGCGCGTAAAGACGCTGCTCGAAAGCGGGCTGCGCCCTGGATGGGTGCGGGGTGAGGTAACGAACGTGCGGGCGCAGGCGAGTGGGCACGTGTATTTTTCTCTGAAAGATGCGGGGGCGCAGTTGAGTGCGGTGATGTTTCGCGGCGATGCGGCGCGGCAGACGGTGAAGCTCCGCGAAGGCACGCAGGTCGTCGTGTATGGCGAGGTGAATGTTTACGAGGCGCGCGGGCAGTATCAGCTGATCGTGCGCGTCGTGATCGAGGATGGGGTGGGGAAATTGCAGCGCGAATTTGAGGCGCTGAAGGCGCGACTCGCGGCGGAGGGATTGTTTGCGGTGGAAACGAAGCGGGCGATTCCCGCGATGCCCGCGTGCGTGGGTTTTATTACGTCACCGACGGGAGCGGCGGTGCAGGATTTTATGCGGATTTTGATGCGACGCGGTTGGCGCGGACGGGTGGTGGTGTTGCCGGCGAAAGTGCAGGGTGAAGGTGCGGCGGCGGAAATGGCCGCGATGGTGGCGCTCGCGCAGGAGCTGGGTATTTTTGACGTCATGGTGATTGGGCGCGGCGGCGGAAGTTTGGAGGATCTGTGGGCCTTTAACGAAGAGGTGCTCGTGCGGGCGGTGGCGGCGTGCACGGTGCCGGTGATTTCGGCGGTGGGGCACGAAATTGATTTTACGCTGTGCGATTTTGCGGCGGACCGGCGGGCGGAGACACCGAGCGCGGCGGCGGAGCTGATCTCGAGTGAATTTGTGGCGTGTGCGCAACGTGCGGCGCAGGCGGACGACGCGATGACGGCATGGCTCGACGGTGCGGTGGCGCGGGCGGGTGAGCGAGTGGACCACGCGCGGTCGCGGTTGAGGTTGTTGTCACCGGAGGCGCAAATCGAACAAGGGTTTTTGCGACTCGATGATATTTCGAACCGGCTGGGGGCGGCGTTGCGCACGTCGGTACAGGTGCGGCGGCAACAGCTGGGTGAGGTACGGGCGGCGTTGGCGCGGGTTTCGCCGGAATTTCGTGTGCAGACGGAATCGCATCGCCTGCTCTCCCTGTGGAAGCGGTTGCAGGCAGCGAGTCCGGCTTCGGTGTTGAATCGTGGTTTTGTGATCCTGCGCGACGAGGCCGGAAAGCCGGTCGGTCGGCGGGCGGAAGTGGAGTCCGGACAGGTGTTGCAGGCGGAGTTTACGGACGGAGTGACGAAGATGCGGGCGGAGTAGGTCGGGTGGAGAAATGGCGGGGAATTTCGCTTGGCAGTGAGGCGTTGATACCAACGATCACAGACTTGGCGGGCCGCTCTGACCGTTCGGCCCGTTTACCGAGACACCTTTTCCTATGACCAAAACCTCCCCTACCATCCGGGTCGTTGCTTCGGCACGACCTGTTTTTGTCCGCGTCAGCTGCGCGGTGCTCGCGTGCGCTGCAGTCGGATTGCGCGCTCAAACTCCAGCCGCCGCACCCGCTGCGGCAGCCACCGAAGAAAGGATTGTCTTGTCGACGTTTCAGGTGACCACTTCGGCCGATAAAGGCTACCGTGCCGGCAATTCTGTATCGGCCACCCGGATCGATACGCCGATCAAGGACCTGCCTTTCTCGATCAGCGCTTTTACGCAGCAATTCATCACCGATGTGGGCGCACGTGACCTGTTCGATGTGGTGCAGTATGCTCCGAGCGTTACGAGCGCGGGACGTGAGTTTAACGCCGGCAACGCGGTCTACACGATCCGCGGCTTTGATCAGGCTCCCCAGCACAACGGTTTCGTGGGCGAAGGCTACATCGACACGTTGACGGTCGAGCGCGTCGAGGTCGTGAAAGGTCCGTCGTCCGTGCTTTACGGACAGGTGGCGCCGGGCGGTACGGTGAACTACATTACGAAGCGGCCCGGAACTAAAGCGTCGACCACGGTCAATGCACAAGTGGGCACGCAGAGTTTTTGGCGCACGACGCTCGATGTTAACCAACCGCTGGTTGATAAGAAATTACTGTTTCGCTTCAACGGCGCCTATGAAAACGGTTTCGAGTTTATCAAACCCGGCAAGCAGGGCACGACCGTCTTGGCTCCGGTGGTGACGTGGCGCATCTCGGACCGAGTCGCGCTGACGGTCGATTACCAGTGGTTCTCGCGCCGGGAGACGCCGCCTCAGGCGCACATCAAGCCGAACACGGAAGTGGTCGCGCTGCCGCCCGCCAGCGGAATCCTGAGCGCCACGGGCGTTTTGATCAACGCGCTCGACAACAGCGATCCCGGGTTTCTGAGCTACTACCCGCTGCCCCGCTCGTTTAACTATGTTTCGAACAACGACCATCGGTTCACGGATTACGAGACAATCAATGCCGAACTGACGGCCAAGATCACGGATACTTGGACGACGCGCACGAACTTCAATTGGAGCAAGAATCGGGTAGCGCAAAAACTCACTGGCCTCGGTGCGGTGAGCATCACCGTGCCACCCAGCTACTATCCGGCCGGGGCGACCCTGCCGATTTCATCGGCGAATTATCTGATCGCGGCCCGCGCCTATGCGGCGGATTTGCTCAATAACATCTCTCTCGCGCTCAATGCGCCGGCTGCGCAGCTCGGCCGCCGCAAACGGCTCCAGGAGTCGTTTGGCCAGAGCAAGTCTTCACAGGTAGAATTGGCCGGAAATCTTGTGCTGAACG
>CAMATV010000069.1 GCA_945861235.1 Opitutus sp. GAS368 | reverse complement strand
GCCGCGGCGTGCTCGCCCACGCGCTCCGCGCTCTACACTGGCCGCGAGCACTTGAGCACGGGCGTCTGGGGCGTGCCGCCGCGGGCAAATCTCCGGCCCGACGAAGCGCTCATGCCGGCCTTCTTCCGCGCCGATGGCTACCGGACTTTCTACGCAGGCAAGTCCGACACCGCCCGGCTGCCCGAGTCCTCTCCGTGGGACCGCGGGTGGGACCAAGGCTACTTCGTGAGCGGCTATCAACATCGAGATCCCACGCTGCCCAACCGTGGGACGACCCTCGAAGCGAAGGGGTGGACCGTTGATCTCGTGACGGATCTGATCCTTGATTTCGTGCGTGAGCCACGACCGGAACCCTGGTTCGCCACCGCCGCCTACATCACGCCTCATCTGCCGTGGGTCTGTGACGAAAAAATTTCCGCGCCCTTTCTCGCCCAAGGCCTCTCGCCTGATCTCGCGCGCTTCTACGGCAGCATCGCGCAGATGGATGCTGCCATTGGCCGTCTCCTTGCAGGCGTGCGTGCGGCGGGCCAGGCGGATAACACCGTCGTCGTTTTCTTGAGCGACAACGGCATGAGCCACAAGGCCGAGGCTGACCGCGAACTCGCGGCTACGGATTGGGCCAAGCGCAACGTCCACGGACTGCGCGGCCATAAAGCGACGGTGTGGGAAAACGGCATCCGCGTGCCGCTGCTGGTCCACTGGCCCGGCCGCATCGCCCCGGGTGAACGTAAACAATTCGGCGCCGTCGAGGATGTGTTGCCCACGATCCTCGACCTGGCCGGCCTGCGCCCCAACTCCGTCAAACATCTGACGTTCGCCGGAGTATCGCTCCGCCCTGCGCTCTTCGACGCCGCCGTGATGCGCGAGCGTGCGCCGGCTTTTCGGATCGCGATTTCGGGTGCCGGCTCGCCCAAACCGCAGGATGAACGCAACCCGCGGCCACGCCGTTTCGAGGACCATCACCTCGTGCTCCGCGGCGAACGTTTCAAGTTCCACGCGCTCCCCGGCGGCAAGTCCGCCCTCTACGACCTCGCCGCCGATCCGGTCGAGGCGACCGATGTTGCCGCCCGCTTTCCGGCCATCGCGGCCAGCATGTCCGCCGCGCTCCGCGAGCAGTGGGCCGCGCTGCTTGCCACTGGCCGGGCCTTTGCCACGACCGGACCCGCCGAGCCAAAGCGGGTGCGGAAGAAGTGAGCGGACGAGCGAAGGAATTCGTCGTATTACGGTGGTTTCCGGGATAACCAAGTAACCCCGACCGCGCCGATGCTGTCGCCCTCCGACGATTCCCCGAAGCTCCGGCATGAGATCTTCATGCAACGGCACTCGCGCCATGAACCGGTCATTTGCGGCTACTTGCTGATCCTTCCTGGGGCGGTCGAACGGCATTCCAATGGAGCCGTGGAGAGAGAGAAGGTTGGGTGCCACGCCCCCTTGAAAAATCGCGTGACCGGCCGGTTTGTGCGGTAACTTTGGTCACCTCCTGACATACGAGGTGTATGGTTCCACCCCGCCCCTCATTTCCGCCTGCGTCCGACCGCCAAGAGGAGTTCGTCGCCCTGCTCACGGCCTCTCATGGCAAACTGCTCGGTTACCTGATGTCGCTACTGGGGCGATGGCATGACGCCGAAGACGTGTTGCAGCGGGCGAGCGTCCTGATGTGGCAGAAATTTGATACATTCGAACCGGGCACCGATTTTGTGGCGTGGGCGAGCACGATCGCGTTTTACGAGGCGAAGAATTTTCAACGGCTGACGGCGCGTTCACCGCTGCAATTTGACGATGACTTGCTGGCGACCCTCTCCGCTGAGCGTTTGGAAGACCTGTCGCACCAGCAGAGGCGGCTGGCTGCGCTACAATTATGCGTGGATCAGCTGGGAACCACCGAACGCGATCTGGTGCGCGGGGCCTATGAAAAACACGGTGGTGTAGCGGCGCTGGCCACCCGGCTGAATCGCGCCCCGCAGACGCTCTACAACAAGTTGAACCACATCCGCCGCCTGCTCGCTCTCTGCCTGCAACGGCGGCTCGAGGAGGAAAGGGCATGAACTCGGACGAACAAAAGTGGCTCTTTCATCTTTTCGGCGCCCATGCGGAAGGCACCCTCACCGAGTCGGAGCACCGGGAATTTCAGGAGCAGCTCCGCTCCGATCCGGAGGCGCGCCGCCTGTGGTTTCTCCACAACGATATCGACCAGGGTCTGCACGTCCTTGCCAACCCGCACAACGCCGGAGTCGCGACTGAGGCGGCGCATCCGGTTGTGCCGATGGGGACCGTCGGTTCGCGCTGGTTGCGGTGGCGATCGCTGACCGCTGCGGCCGCAGGCCTGGCGTTCGGCCTGTTTGGGGCGTCGATGGTTTGGGCCTACGCGCTTCCGCGGCTCCCGGCCTTGCCGCCGCGGGTAATTCCATTGCTGGAAGACGGTTTCGAGACGGCGTCCCAGCCAGAGGTCAAGGGCGTCCCCAATCAACTGGGCGCGTGGGGCGGCGACCACGCCCGCATCGTCACCGGGGAACAAGGAATCGCGCCGCGCAGCGGGACGAAGATGCTGCAGTTCCTCCGGTCGGATTTTGAAGGGGAAAAATCGGCGCTGAGCTATTCGTGCGATCAATTGCGCGTGATCGATCTGCGTCGCTACCAGGCGTTGATCGACACCGGAAACGCCACGTTGAACGCGGCCGCGTGGTTCCGGCTGATGGCGCCGCAGTCGGGTGAAGCCTTTACGGTCGGTATTTCCATCTCAGCCTTTGACGCCGATCCCACCCGATTGCACGGGCGCGACTGGTTGACTTGGGAAGATACGGAGCGACTTGGGTTTAACCAGACGCAGCGCCCTTGGCTGGTCGGAGATCGCTCCTCGTGGCGCGAGGTTATCGGGGAATTGCGGCTCCCGCGGGGCACACGCTTCGTCAATGTGCACGTCCGGGTGTCGCGCAAGGAGCCCGCCCCCACCGCCACACCGGTCACGTTTGCCGGTGCCTACGCCGACGACGTCAGCGTGCGGCTGCTCGTCGCCGATGCATCCGCGCCCGTGCTCGCCAAAAATGTCGCGCCATGAGCTTGCGCCGTCCCTTTGAGTCCAGCGCCGCACCCAGGCTCCGTGGCCCCGACCGACACCGAATCGCTGTGATCCAACGCCTCATTTTCCCTTTCCTGCTCGCAGTCACCCGCCTGCCGGCGGCTGACGATTCCTTTCAGCTTCATCACGACGTGTCGTATCTCGGACCCGATCGGGCGGAGAAGATGGACATCTACCTCCCGCTGGGAGGGCCAAGGCCGCTGCCCGTCGTTCTCTATATTCACGGAGGAGCATGGGGTGGTGGCGACAAGGCTTGGGCCGTGGAAAAGCCCAACTGTATTGCGCTGGCGAGGGAGGGTTACGCGGTGGCGAGTATCAACTACAAACTAAACCCCAAGGGCACCTCAGACGCGTATCCGCAGAATGTTTTCGACTGCAAGACGGCCATCCGCTTTCTCCGCAAAGAAGCGGCAACCTACGGCTTCGACCCCCAACGTATTGCGGTGGCCGGCGGGTCAGCGGGAGGTCATCTCGCCATGCTGATGGCGTATACTCCTGCCGTGAGCGAGTTGAACCAAGGGGGCTTGTATCCGGAATATCCGGTGAATGTCTCCTGCGTGATCGATCTGTTCGGGATTGCGGATGTCCGCCTTTGGGGAAAACACCATTTTGTCCCGCGGAGTCAGATCGACACAGATCAGGGACGCCGGACATTGGAGCTCGTTTCGCCGATCGCGCATGTGAACGCCACGACGGTTCCTACGTTGGTGATCCATGGGACGAACGATCAGACGGTCCCGTTCAGTCAGGCGGAGGACTTGGTCAAGCGGCTGAAGGAATATGGTGTTCCGCACCGATTCATCCGAGTCGAACATGGCGGGCACGCCTTCCATTTCACCCCCCACGTCCGCAACAGGCACAGCAATCTCATGCCTGCGGTGACGTCATTCCTGCAGGAACATCTGAAGAAGTGAACGCAATGAAACTATTCACCGGGCAGTTGGCGAAACCGCAAATCCTGTGCAGCCGATCCAACCCCCGAAAACTTCCATTTTTCTGTCTGGCCGCATTTCTGATCATAGCTCCGCTACTGGGGGCGCAGACCGCAGCCAAGGGGAAAACAGTGCCTGCTTACGCCGCGACCGTGCCGAAGCCGACCTTCAGCGAGGTCCGCTATGGCAGGCATGCTCGGCAGATCCTCGATCTCTGGCAGGCGGAGTCGAGCACCCCGACACCCCTTGTCTTCGTGATCCATGGCGGCGGCTGGCAAGGCGGTGAGAAGGAGCGCGTCGACCGCTTTGTGGATGTCAAAGCGCTGTTGAAGGCGGGAATATCCGTCGCGGCGATCAACTATCGCTTCATCACGATGGCTGAGGCGGAAGGCATCCGGCCACCGGTGAAGGCACCGCTGCACGATGCTGCACGGGCGTTGCAGTTCGTGCGCAGCAAAGCCGCGGAGTGGAATATCGACAAGAGCCGCATCGGTGCGGCGGGAGCCTCGGCGGGCGCGTGCTCCAGCCTCTGGCTCGCCTTTCACGATGACCTCGCCGATCCACACAGCACCGATCCCGTTGCTCGCGAATCGTCACGCCTTCGATGTGCGGCGGTGATTGGTGCGCAAACCACGCTCGATCCGGTCCAGATGAAAGAATGGACTCCGAACAGCAAGTATGGCGGGCACGCCTTTGGCTTCGGTTCGTTCCCCCAGTTCCTCGCGGGGCGCGAGAAAATCGTCCCGTGGATCGCGGAGTATTCGCCTTACGCGCTGGTGAGCAAAGACGATCCGGCCGTCTACCTCATCTACGGTGCTCCCCCCGCGCTCGGCCAGGAGCAGAAAGATCCCACGCACACCGCCAACTTCGGCGTGAAGCTCCAGCAGCACTGTAAGGCCATCGGCGTTCCGTGCGAACTACAGTATCCCGGCACCCCGGAGGAGGCGCACGCCACCCCGACCGATTTCCTCATCGCCACACTGAATGCCAAATAAACTCCGAAGCACATTTTTGTCCTGCGCACCGCCCGCCGCTGCAGCGGCGCAAACGCCGGCGGCACATCGCCCACTCATCCACCTAGCCCGGCGCGGATAGTCCCACGCGATTCGACCCACTCTTCACCCCCCTAACGTTTATGCCCCGCCTGATTCCACTCCTCTCCATACAAAGACTCATCTTCACTTTGGCAGCGACCAGCTTTGGGCTCACCGCGTCCGGGCAGTCCACCGCGCCCAGGAATGGCCCGCCTGCCGTCTCGCCGGCGGGGAGGGAGGACCCCGTCGTGCTCTCTCCTTTCCAAGTCGACGCCACCGCCGAGCAGGGCTACCTCGCCACGCAGACGCTCAGCGGCACGCGTCTAAAAACCGATCTCCGCGACATCGGGTCCGCGCTCACCGTCTTCACCGAGCAGATGATGAACGACCTCGCGGTGAACAACCTTAACGACGTCCTCAACTTCGCGCCCAACACCGACACATTCTACAACCGGCTCACCGAGGGCGGCAACGGCAACGACTTCATCACTCAGGCGACGCAATACGTGACGCGCGGCGGCACCACGTCGACCGTGGGTCAGGATTTCTTCACGAACAATATCCCGCCCGACCGCTATAACTCCGAGGCGTTCACGTTCACGCGCGGGCCCAATGCCATCCTGTTTGGCCTCGGCAATCCCTCCGGCGCCTTCGTGTCGTCGACCAAGCGGGCGAAGAACCGCACCGCCACCATGATCGAGTTCCAGACCGACGACCGCGAGGGCGGGCGGGTAGTGGTCGACCACAATCATGTGATCAAGAAAGAATTCCTGTCGCTCCGCTACGCCGGTCTCTACACAAAGCTAAACGGCTTTCGTGAACCGAGTGAAACGTTTCAGCGCCGGCATTTCGTCACGGCCCGACTGACGCCGTTCAAGACCACCGTCGTCCGGTTTAACCATGAGCAGGGCCATCTGCGAATTCCGGCGATCCGTCCGTGGCCAGTTTATGATTCGATCTCACCTTGGCTCGCTGCGGGCTCCCCGTTGCTCGCGACCCTCGGGGCACCGAAACCCGCCGGCATCTCGAACTACCCCTTCGCCGGCCCTGTCTCGGTGCAGTTTTCTCCCGCCGGCACTCAGGTGCCGCCGATGCGATGGCTCAATCAGGGGCAATCCACCCTGGCGGACTGGTCCAACGGATTTCCGGTCGCGAGTCCACCGAGCCGGCGATCGTTCATCAATCCGGCGATTTATCCGACATTCGCGTCCGCGTTCGGGCTAAGCTCGTATCGACTGACCGATTTCAAGATCACCTCCGTCTTCGTCGAGCAACAGGTGACGAAGGACTTCTTTGTCGAAGCGGCGGTGAATCGGGTGGTCAGCGATGTTGTGGCGGTCAACGGGTTCACGGGGGACAACGACATCCTGATGGCGGATGTGAACCGCCTCCTGCCGAACGGCGCGCCCAATCCCAACGTGGGCAAGCTCTACACTGAATCGAACACCAACATCCTGGTCCAACCGGAGCGGACGACGAACAAGCGATTGATGGCGTCCTATGAACTCGATCTCACCCGGCGGTCGGCGAACTGGCTCCGGCATCTCGGCCGCCACCGCGCCGCCGTGTTTTTCGAGGAAAGCGATCGGAACAGTCACAGCACCCAGATCTCGGTGCAGAACACGACCCCGCTGGTGACTACGGGTGTCGCCGGTTCGATTCTCAACGCGGCGAACCTGATGCGGTATCGTTACTACTACGAACCCGCTTCGGGCCGGGTCGGCAATCCGGGCGGCCCCTACGAGACCTTTCCGATCATCTACGCCGGAATGCCGCTGCCACCGCCCGACCCGAGTGGCGTGACCCAAGCCTATCTGGCCGGGTCGGCGGGCTACAATTCGAACGCGTCCAACCTCCGGACGAGCGCGTTTGCGCTGCAGAGCTTGTTCTGGGGTGGCCGGTTGGTTGTGACGACCGGGCTGAGGCAGGACTCGCAGCGGGCTTGGAACGCGGTTTTGGCCGACTACGCTCCTTGGGCCGATGCCCGCGGTATTTATCCGAACCCGGTGGGCTTCGACATCCGCAAGGTCTTCCCGCGCGGTCCACGCGAGGCGAGCGGTCGCACCGGCACGCACGGCGCCGTGTTTCATGCGCTTTCCTGGCTGAGCCTCAGCTACAACCAATCGGACAATTTCCAGATCAATTCGGATCGGCGCAGCGTCTACGGCAACTTCCTGCCCAATCCGGTCGGCAAGGGCCGCGACTATGGGCTCAAGTTCGCGCTGTTCGACCGGCGGCTCCACCTCGACGTCACCTACTACGAGAATTTCGCGGAGGACAAGATCGACGCCATCTCGGCCACGCCGGCGGGAAGCTTCATCCAGGAGATCAACCAAATTTGGCCCGCCATCGCCGAGTTCACCAACGATCCGAAATATCGCGACTTCCCTTACTGGCCGGCCGGTAGCGGGTGGGCGGACAGTGCGACGACCCGCTCCAGCGGCTGGGAGGTCTCGGCCACCGCCAACCCGACAACGCAATGGCGGGTCACGATCAACGGCAGCAAGCGCGGTAGCAGTGCCACGACTGCACGCGGACCCAATATCAAGCGTTACCTCGCCGAGTTCCTTCCGCTCTGGCGCGCCAACCCGCAGTGGCTCGCGCTCACCAATACCGCGAGTGGGTTCAGCGTGGCGACGCGCGTGAGCCGCCTCGAAACCACGCTGGCCAACTTCGAGGCCATCGGTAGCCTGCCAGAGGACGCTTACGCGCCGAGTTGGGGTGCGAACCTGATCCAGACTTACTCGTTTGCGCCCGAGTCCCGTCTCAAGGGATTCGCCATCGGCAGCAGCATGAACGTCCGCGGCCGGACCGTTCATGGGTTTGCCGAGAGTGCGGCGGGAATGTTGGTTCCCACTCGGCCCTACTATGCGCCGAGGAATGAACTTTTTGGGGCGTGGCTCACGTATCAGCGAAAACTGTTTCGAGATCGCGTCGGCTGGCGGCTGCAGCTCAACGTGCGGAATCTTTTCGACGCCTATACGGTGTTTCCGCTGCGGGCAGTGGACCGTCGCGACGGCACCGGGGCTGGCACCAACGTGTTTTACCGACTGAGCGAGCCCCGCACCTACACGCTGACGAGTTCGTTCGGTTTTTAATATCCGCAGCGACGATCCCCCAAAGCGATGCAACCCAACCGCCGTGATTTCCTGGAAACGCCGCGCAGTGACCGCCCGCCGCGCGAAGGTCGTTTGTCCTGATTTTCAAGTTTAGCTTCCACCCCAACAAACCCCCACATGATAAACTGCCGTCGCGTTGCCTTGACCCTTTCTCTCCTGTTCATGCCCATCGCGGCACCGGCCCAAACCGCTCCGCCGGCTTCCGCTCGGAGCAGTGCGACGGCAGATCCGGAGAGCGCCTTGGTGCTCCCACCGTTCGAGGTGCGCACCGAGAAGGACCAAAGACCCCTCCCGGATCCGATCCCTCTGCAAATCCAGTTTCCTTTCAGTCATGGGGGAATGGAAGACGGTGAAGGCGACGTCAGCCCACGCGCAGGGTGCCCCACGTCGCGAGATTTCGCCGAAGCCAACAGACTTCTTCTCGAGCACAACTGGAAATGCGGAATCGTTGCCTGCGCGACCACAGCTTCCCCTCGCCTTGATCGCAATCGCTCGCGCCCCAACTTCATTTCACCCGCCTTGCACCCATGACTATTCCCCGCGCTTCTCTCCTCCTCACCGCGCTTGGCTTGCTCGCGGTCGCGACGCTGCCGGCCGCCTCCCCCGCCACCCAGCCCAATGTCCTCGTCATCATCTCCGACGATCAAAGCTGGGCCGACTACGGCTTCATGGGCCATCCGCACATCGCGACGCCCGCGCTCGACCAGCTCGCGGCGAAGTCGCTCACGTTCACGCGCGGCTACACGCCCGTCCCCCTGTGTCGTCCATCCCTCGCGAGCATCGTAACCGGACTCTACCCGCACCAGCACGGCGTCACGGGCAACGACCCCGTGCTCCCCGATGCTGGCGTGAATCCGCAAACCGCCCGCCAAAATCCCAAATACGCGCGCTTCTACGAATCCATCATCGAGAACTTCCGCTCGCGCCCGAATTTCGTGCGCGACCTCACGTCGCGCGGCTACCGCAGCCTTGAAACCGGCAAGTGGTGGGAAGGCGATCCAGTGAAGACCGCCGGCTTCAGCGAGGCCATGACCGTCGGCACCGCCAAGGGCGATCGCCACGGCGGCATCGGCCTCGAGATTGGCCGGCAGGGCCTCGCACCCATCACGGATTTCATCACCCGCAGCGGCGCGCAACCGTGGCTCGTGTGGTATGCGCCGATGCTCCCGCACAGCCCGCACACCCCGCCCGCCGATCTCCTCGCGAAATACCAAAAACTCGCCCCGACCGAAGCGGTCGCGCGCTATTGGGCCAGTGTCGAATGGTTCGACCGCACCTGTGGCGAGCTCCTCGGCTTCCTCGACAAAAATAGCCTCCGCGAAAACACCATCGTGATCTACACGACCGACAACGGCTGGCTCCAAAACCCGGACGTCGTCAATCGCTTCGCCGCGCGCTCCAAGCTCACGCCCTACGAAGGCGGCCACCGCACGCCCATCATGATCTCGTGGCCGGGCCGCGTCGCGCCGCGCCTCGACCGCGAGCACCTCGCCAACAACGTCGACATCTGGCCCACCCTGGCCGCGCTGCTGAAAACTCCCCTCCCGAAAAATCTCCCCGGCCTAGATCTCACCGACGCCAAGTCCGTCGCCCGCCGCACCGCCACCTACGGCGAGCAATACGCGAACCACATCGCCGATATCGCGGCGCCCACGCGCAGCCTCGAACACCGCTGGATCATCGACGGCTGGTTCAAGCTCATCATGCCCGATCCGCGCAACCGCCCCGGTGCCGCGACCGAGCTCTACGACCTGCAGTCGGATCCGTGGGAGAAAACTGATCTCGCCGCGCAGCAGCCCGAACGCGTGCGCGAGCTGGCGAAGAAATTGGACGCCTGGTGGACGCCGCCTGTCGCTGCGAAGTGATCGTCGCATGATTCGCGGCGCCTCACGCTTCGTGCTAATCGCGTTGGCGCTCGCCGGCAGTGCGGCGGCGAAGAAGAAGAATATCGCCGCCCGTGGCGAAGTCCTGCTCCTGCTCGACAACGGCTGGGTTCAATAAAATTCCGTCAGATTGCGTGCGCCATCGGAGTTATTCACTGACGTCGCCAGTTTCCCCATGAAAACCCCACGGTTGTCCGATCCCTCTGAATAGCCTGAAATAATTCGGGACCTCCTCGTGCGTGGAGTTTGATTTGTGCCTGCGCTCGCATTCCCTTTCTTCGCTTCACCCCTCTTCATGAACTTCCCGAAAAAATCCCCCAGCGTGCTGCGTGCTTCGCTCGTCATCGCGGGGTTCTGCGCCGCGCCCGTTGCGTGGGCCGTTGACTACAGTCGCGACATCAAGCCGATCCTTTCGGAAAACTGTTTCTCGTGCCACGGTTTCGATGAGAAGGGCCGCAAGGGAAAGCTCCGTCTCGATCTCGCGGAGTCCGCCTACGCGGAGCGCAATGGTCTATTCCGCATCAAGCCGGGCGACCTGGCCAACAGCGAAGTGTGGGCGCGCATTATCAGCACGGACCCCGAGGAGGTCATGCCGCCGCCGAAGGACCACGCGCCGCTCACCGCCGCGCAAAAACAGAAAATTAAAACGTGGATCGAAGAGGGCGCGAAGTATTCGGAGCATTGGTCGTTTCTGGCGCCGCGGAAATCGGCTTTGCCGATTTCGGGAGAAGGAGAGAGGGGAAGAGGGGGAGAGGGGGAGCAGGAGCGAAAGCAATCAGGTGGGCTTGCGGGTTCTCTCCCTCGCGGTACGCAGGCCATCGACGCCTTCGTCCGCGCGCGACTTGCTCAGGAAAAACTCAGCCCCGCTCCGGAGGCCGACCGCCGCACACTCATCCGGCGGCTCTCGCTTGATCTCACTGGTCTGCCGCCGACGGGAGCCGAGGTGGAGGCGTTTGCGTCGGACCGCGATCCGCAAGCTTATGCGAAACTCATCACCCGCCTCCTCGCGAGTCCGCACTTCGGCGAGCGCATGGC
>CAMATV010000068.1 GCA_945861235.1 Opitutus sp. GAS368 | reverse complement strand
ATTGCGCTTTAGCTCGCCGTCGCCCTTGAGGTAATTTGGTCCGGAGTAGACGGAATCGACGAGCGCAAGGCCCCAGCCGGTGTCTTTATCGCCGCCGTCGAGCCGCACGCCGGAGTGGTAGCCGGGGATTGGCCCGAGGAAATCACCGTTGGCGTAAGAGACCTGGGACATATTTGGAATATCGAATGCCTCGTAGCCGAGGTAGCTCAGGAACTTGCCGGCGGTCACGCTCATGCCGCTGCCGACATCGACGGTGGCGTAGGCATCAAGCAGGGTGACGTCGCTGGGAGCGCCGGGCTGATAATAGAGGCTCACCACGCCGGTGACGGGCTTGAAAGAACCCGTGAAGAGGGTTTTTGCAGCGTCGAGGTCGAACTTGTCGACGGCGGTTCCCGGGTCGGATTTGGTGTTGCGATACGATCCCGCAGCGTAGCCACCGACGGAGAGCGAATCGTTGACTTTGACATCGGCGAAGGCCGGCAGGGAAGAGGCGAGCGTAAGCGCTGCCGCGATTGTGATACGTGATTTCATTGGCTGGTGTAGTAGGTTAGTTGCTTTGGGAACTTAGGAATCAGTTCCGTCTGAGGTCCTCATTAGCAGCATTCTTGCCAGTTATGCGTTTGATTCATTTTTATGACATCGAGGTCAGGTGGGGTTCATGCGACGCATGTCAGCGGTGGATTCTCGGCGCACGATTCACGGCGACGGCGCACGCTGTAGGTGGGCGAAATTTTGTATGCCACGAATTGCGCTGGAACAATCCGCGCGCGGTTTGCTCTATTGGCGGCGACTATCCTCACGGATGGTCACTCAATCAGAACACCAACCTAACTACCAATGACCAAGCAACTCCTCCTCTCCCTCCTCAGCTTTGCTGCGGTGGGCACTGTTACGATTCGGGCGCAGGCCCCGGCGGCGCCCGCTGCTGCGGCTCCCGCTTACGCGGTGACCAGCACGTTCTCGGCTGTATCCCAATATATGTTCCGCGGCCAACGCCTCGGCGGTCCTTCCTGGCAGCCATCCGTCGAAGTCGCCGCTGGTGATTTTACGGCCGGTCTCTGGTCCAACTTCCCGTTCAAGGACAAGGTGAAGGATTCCTCTGCTCCCGAGTTCGACCTTTACGGATCCTACACTTTTGCGGTGAGCAAGGATCTGACGATCGTGCCCGGTTTCACGCTCTATGTGTACCCGAAGGCGCCGACGAATGCCGGTTACTATCGTTCGACTTCTGAACCGAGCCTCGCCGTCAACTACACGGTGGCCGGCGTCAAGCTGACCCCGAAGTATTATTATGACGTCGTGCTGAGCGGCCCGACCTATGAGCTCACCGCCGCCTATGCCCTCCCGTTGAAGGATCTGGGCACCGAGCTCGATTTCACCGGCCAGATCGGCACCTACCGGGTTACGGAAGCGGCCAACAACACGACCCCGGGCGTCAAGGCGTGGGGCGACTATTGGCAGCTGGGCGTCGCGGCGCCGTTTCAGCTCACGAAAGAGTCCAAGCTCACGGTCGGCTTCGCCTACACCGAGGGCCGCGATGCGTTCATCAAGCAGGGGAGCTCCCCGAAGGGTGCCAACTCGCTCGCGGTCGGTCGCGGCGTCGTGACCATCAGCTACAGCCACGCGTTCTAAGCAGGTTGCAGCGCGCGGTGCGCTGCCAGCACAACCGTCCGCACGGAAACGTGCGGGCGGTTTTCGTTTGGCGCGGTTTGTGATTTGACCCGGTCGTCGAGGCGGATGCAGATCACTCTCTCACTATCATGAAAGTAGGCATTGTCGGCGCGGCCGGTTATTCCGGCGAAATTTTGGTCAAACTGCTTCTGGGGCACCCCCGGGTGACGCTTGCGGCGGTGACGTCACGCACGCACGCGGGAAAGTCCCTCGCGTCCGTGATGCCCGCGGTGCGGGGAATCGATCGTGGGCTGACGTTTATCGATTCGGACCCCGCCGCGCTGGCGGCCGGCGATATTGCGTTGTTTTTCCTCGCGCTCCCGCACGGCACTGCGGCGATTTACGCGCAGGCACTTGTCGCCGCCGGCAAGCGGGTGATCGACCTGAGCGCCGACTTCCGCATCGCCGACCTCGCGACCTACCAAAAATATTACGGCGAGCACCATGCGCCCGGGCTGTTGCCCTCCGCGCGATTTGTGTTGCCCGAGCTTACCGCGCCCGCGTGGAAAACGGAGGCCAAGCTCATCGCTGCACCGGGTTGTTATCCGACGAGCATTTTGGTGCCGCTCGTGCCGTTGCTCAAAGCGGCGGTCGTCACGCGAGAGCATATTGTGGTGAACGCGTTCAGCGGCGTCAGTGGGGCCGGCAAAAAAGCCGAAGAAGCCTTTCTCTTTTGCGAGCGGGCCGAGAGCGCGAAAGCTTACGGGCTGGTGAAACACCGCCACCTCGCGGAGGTGGAAGAACAGCTCGCGTTGCACACGGGCGCGCCGACGATTATCCAGTTCAACCCCCACCTCGCGCCCATGCGCCGCGGCATCGCGACGACGATCACCGTGCCGGCGGCGCCTGGGGCGACGGTTGAGCGCGTTTACGCGGCGTGGCGGCAGGCCTACGCCCATGCGCCCTTCGTCCAGATTTTGCCTTCTGGCGAAACCCCGGACACAGCGCACGTCGTCGGCACGAACCGCATCGATATTTCCGCAGTCCACGACCCGCGCACCGGCAATTTCGTGATCACCTCCGCCGAGGATAATCTCATGAAAGGCGCCAGCGGCCAAGCCGTGCAGATCATGAATCTATGGTTCGGCTTCGAAGAGACGGCGGGGCTCGTTTGAGTGGCGCGGGCGGCTCGCCCGTGAGTCCGAGGAAATCTGGGCGGGACGCCCCTGCCACGCTCCCGGCTTAGCTCCGGTAATCCGCGTTCTCGCTCACGTATTCGTGGGTGAGATCGCCGCCCAGCACGGTCGCGGACGCCGCGCCGTTACCCACTTCGATTTCCAGTTCCACGCATCGTTCGTGCGGCGGGAAGTCGATCGGAGCGGAGAAGACCCCGTCCTTCGGTGCCGCGCTTGCGTAGAGCTCGGCGCCGCGGAGGTGAGCAATGAGTGCCGCCTCTTTGCTGGGATCGAGCTGAAAAACTCCGTTCGCGAAAATGTCCACTCCGCCCATGGCCGCGCGCAGTTTCGAGAGATCCGTCTGTGGGGCGAACGCACCGATGTGCTTGCCGATGGCTTGCACGAGGCGGCCGACGTTTGGGTCGTTGCCGGCGACGGCACACTTGAAGAGAGGGGCGTTGACGATGGCCTTACCGAGTGCCCGCGCGAGGACGGGGCTCGCAGCGTGGGTGACGCGCACGCGGATCACGTGACGGACGCCTTCGCCATTCCGAACAACATCTTCGGCGAGATCCCGACACACTGTGTGCAAGCCGCGTTCGAATGCTCCAAAATCCTCGCACGGCACGCGGCCCGAAGAGATCAACGCCACCGTGTCGGACGTGCTCGTGTCGCTGTCGATGCTGATGGCATTGAAACTGGCGTCGATGGCTCTGGCCAACATGGCGCGCAATTCACCGCGGGGCACCGCGAGGTCGGTGAGCACATAGACGAGCATGGTCGCGAGGTTGGGTTCGATCATGCCCGCGCCCTTGGCGATGCCGACGATGCTACCGCCGCCGACGTCGGCGCGCCGGATTTTCGGATAAAGATCCGTCGTCACGATGCCCTCGGCGGCGGGCAAGATTGTGCCGCCGGCGAGCGCGGACACCGCCTGTGGCAGCGCCGCGAGGATGGCGTCGGTCGGCAACGACCAACCGATCACTCCGGTCGAACTCGGCAACACGGCCGCGGGCGCGAGCCCGAGCAATCGCGCGGCCTCCACGCAGACGCGTTCCGCAGTCTCGACGCCGCCGGGCGCACAGACGTTGGAGATCTTATTATTAATGATAATGGCACCGAGTGCGGGCGCATTGAGGCGCTTGCGGCCGACGATGATCGGGGCACCGGGAAACGCGTTTTTGGTGAACGCCGCCGCGAAATCCGGAGTCGGCCGATCCAGGGCGATCAGCGTGAGCGTCATCTTCGCGGGCTTCGGCGCCTCGCGCGGCACGAAATCGAACCGTGTCGTGCCGACACGGAAACCCGCTGGCAGCGCCGCCTGTGAGGCGAGCCACGCGCGGTGCGTGTCGCGATTGGGAAACGTGAGATTGGTGCTAGGCACCACGAAGAAGTGTTGGGCTCCTGTGCGTCGTGCGAGAAATTTTTTGTGGAAATGCGCGCCGCACGTGCCTTAGTCGATTTTTCGAAAACAAACCAGTGAACGCTCCTCTCCGATTTCTCCACCTTGCTGCGGCTGTTGGCCGCGCGCTTTGAACTATAATGAACGTCGCTGAAGTAACCGCCAAGACCAAGGTGCTGCTCGAGGCACTCCCTTACATTCAAGATTTTCGTGGCTCCACGTTTGTCATCAAATACGGCGGGAGTTTTATGGATGATCCCGATCCCGTGGCCCGCACCCGCGTCGCCTACGACATCGCGTTTCTCGCGGCGTGCGGCATCAACGTCGTGGTCGTGCACGGCGGCGGCAAGGCGATTACCAAGGCCATGGAGTCCTCGGGCCTGAAAGCGAATTTCGTCAACGGCCACCGGGTAACTGACGCCGCGACGATCGCCGTCGTGAAGAAAACGCTGGATGAAATCGTCAACAAGGACGTGTGCGATGCCGTCGCCACCGCGAAAGGAAAACCCAAGGGCCTCCCCGGTGACACGGTGCTCGTGTGCGAAAAACTTATCGTCGACGACGAAGGCAACGCGGTAGACCTCGGTTACGTCGGGGATGTGACCGAAGTGAAGGTGAAGCTGATCAAGAAAGAAATTGGCGACGGATTCATTCCGATCATCTCGCCCGTCGCGGAAGGCCATGACGGCAAGCCTTACAATGTAAATGCAGACCTCGTCGCCGGTCGCGTGGCCAGCGCGCTCCGGGCGCGTCGCCTGGTTTACATGAGCGACGTGCCGGGATTGCTCGCGAATCCGCCGGATGCCGCATCGCTGATTTCAACGCTGAAGATTTCCCAGGTCGACGAGCTCAAGAAACGCGGAGTGATCGACAAAGGGATGCGGCCGAAAGTGCAGAGTGCGATCCGCGCGCTGGAGGAAGGCGTGCAACGCGTGCACTTCATCGACGGACGACTGCCGCACTCGCTGTTGCTGGAGATTTTCACCGACCAAGGTATCGGCACGGAAATTGTGCACGGTTGAGTGCAGTGAAAGTGAGAGTTAGAGTGAAAGTGAAAGTGAAAGTGAAAGGGGAGGGGAAGTGAACGGCAGGACGCGAAAAGGCTTCTTCATCCTTTCACTTTCACTTTCACTTTCACGCCTATGACCGCTCCCGCCATTGTCCGCACCAGCACCGCCGAAGTCTACGACGCGCATGTCATGAAGAATTACGCGCGCGCGCCGCTGACGCTCGTGCGCGGCAGTGGTACCACGGTGTGGGACGATGCGGGTATCAGTTATCTGGATTTTACCTCGGGGATCGCGGTTAGCGCATTGGGTCACTGTCACCCGTACTGGGTCGCCAGTGTACAGCGCCAGGCGGGCGAGCTGATTCACGTCAGTAATCTTTTTCGCAATCCCCACCAAGGGGAGCTCGCGCGCCGCCTCGTCGGCTACGCCGGCCCGGGCCGGGTGTTTTTCTGCAACAGCGGCGGTGAGGCCGACGAAGCGCTATTCAAGCTCGCCCGTCTGCACGGCATGAGGAAGGCCGGCGGCGAGGAAGGGAAATGCTTCAAGGTCATCGCTGCAAAAAAAGCGTTTCACGGCCGGATGTTCGGCGGCATGAGCGCGACCCCGCAGGACAAAGTCCAGCGAGGTTTCCGCCCGCTGGTGCCGGGCTTTTCCTTCGGTGAACTCAATGACGTGGCGAGCTTCGCCGCGCTCATCGACGATGCGACCGCTGCGATCATCGTTGAGTCGATTCAGGGCGACGGCGGGATCAATCCGTGCACGCTGGAATTCTTGCGCGGCCTGCGCCGACTCTGTGATGAAAATAATCTGCTCCTGCTGCTCGACGAAGTGCAATGCGGCATCGGGCGCACGGGCACCTTCTTCGCGTTCGAGCCGGCTGGGGTGCAACCCGATGCGATCGCGATGGCCAAGGGCCTGGGCGGCGGCTTTCCCATCGGCGCGATCTGGGTGGGCGAGCGTTCTGCCGACCTCTTTACGCCTGGAACGCACGGCACCACGTTTGGCGGCACTCCGCTCGCGTGTGCTGCCGCTCTGGCTGTGCTGGACGTAATCGAGCGGGAGCGCCTGTTGGAAAACGTCACGCGGCTTGGGGCGCCGTGGCTCGTCGAATTGAAGAAACTTGCTGCCGGGTTCCCGGCCCACGTGCGCGACGTGCGCGGTCGCGGCTTTCAAATCGGCCTCGAGATGACGGGTGAAACCGGGCCGTGGATTGAGGCGTTGGCCCAGGGCGGCTTGTTAGCGGCACCCGCCGGGGGGAATGTCGTCCGCCTGCTCCCGCCGCTCAACGTCACCTCCGCCGATTTGTCGAAATCCGTCGAAATTTTCCGTGCGGTGCTCACGGCTAAAGCCTGAGCCGACCCTCGATTTTTCCCTCGTGGGTGGCACGCCGCAGGCTTAAATCTTTTATTCTTAATGAAGCACTTCCTTAAAGAGACCGACTTTGCGCGGTCTGAATTGCCCCAACTATTTGCCTTGGCGCGCGAGTTGAAACGGAAGCGCGGCACCCGCAGCGCACCGCAACCGCTCGCGGGCCAAACGTGGGCCATGATTTTTTCCAAGTCGTCGACGCGCACGCGGGTTTCGTTTGAGGTCGGCATTCATGAGCTCGGCGGCAATCCGCTTTTTCTGAATAAGAACGACATTCAGCTCGGCCGCGGTGAGACGGTTGAGGATACGGCGCGGGTGCTGTCGCGGTTTGTCCATGGGCTGATCGTGCGCACCTTTGATCATGGTGAAGTGGAGCGGCTGGCGGCAGCCGGGAGTGTGCCGGTGATCAACGCGCTCACCGATTTTCTGCACCCGTGTCAGATTTTCGCCGACGCGTTTACGATGACGGAGCGTTGGGCCAAGGGCGGGACGGGCGCGAAACTCGTCGAATCGTTGCGCGGCCGGAAAATCGCCTTTCTCGGTGACACGGCCTGCAATATGGCCAACTCGTGGATTCTCGGGGCAAATCTGTTCGGCATGAAAATCTCTCTTGCCGGACCCAAGGAGTTTGCGCCGTCGGCGGGGTTCCAAGCGCAGCTCGCGAAAGAGAAATTTCCCGGAGGTGCCGACTATCAATTCACGACCGATCCGTGGGAGGCGGTGCGCGGCGCCGATGTCGTCTACACCGATGTGTGGGTCAGCATGGGCAAAGAGGAGGAGACCAAAGAACGCATCCGCGTGATGTCACCCTACGTGGTGACCGGGAAACTTTTCGCGGCGGCCAAGAAAAATGCCCTCTTCATGCATTGCCTGCCGGCGCATGCGGGCGAGGAAGTGATGCAGGACGTTTTGGACAATCCGCGCTCGATCATCTTCGACCAAGCCGAGAATCGCCTTCATATGCAGAAGGCAATTTTGGCGACGCTCGCGGCGGCGGCCCGGTGACGCGGCGCGGGCGCGCGGGCTACGGCACCTCGTAAATCTCGAGGAGGGCGACGCCGGTGGCGCCGTTTTTGCCTTCGATCTTCACGGTGTAGGCGCCCGGCGGGAGGGTGATGAGAATCGCGGCGTCTTCGGTGCCGGGCACGAGCGCGAAGGCACCCACGCTGGCCGTCGCGGCGACGAGCGCGGCCGTTTCGGTGCCGGCCGACCACGTGTCGTTGGTGGCGACGATCACTTGGCTGGAATTGACGATGGTGAGCAGGGGATCGGCCAAGGCCGCGGCGACGCCGAAGACTTTCAACGTCGGCCCGATGCCGCGGATGAGCACGCGTTTGTAGGCGGGGCCTTGGACGACGAAGCCGCCGATCAGCGCGCCGTCGCCGGGTTGCACTTGCACGCGGACCGAGAGGTTCGAGGTGCGTCCGTTCGAGCCGGTCTCGTAGAGCTCGGCGAGGGCCACGCCGGTTTTTCCAGTCGGGCTGGAGACGCGCACGGTGTAGGCGCCGGCGCCGACTTGCGGGAGTAGGGCGGAATCGACGCTGGTGGTGCCGAGGGCAAACGCGCCCAATGATGCAGAGATCGCGGGCAAGGTGGCGACGTCGGTGCCGGTGCGCCAACCGGTATTCTTATAAATTTCGGTGTTGTCGGCGCGCCGGATACTGAGTTCGGGATCCGCGAGCACGCCGGGAACGCCAAACGAGCCCAGCGTAGGACCGATGCCGCGGACGAGATAACTTTTTTTGGCGGTGTCGCTGACGACGACTCCGGCGATGAGGACGTTTTCACCGGTGCCGACGAGGGCGCGAGCGGAAATGTTGATCAGTCGGGCGACGGGGGCGAGCGGCGAGGATTTTGATCCACCGGTGGCCGAGCTCCACGGGGAACTGGGGAACACGCCCTCGCGATCAGCGCGGTAGCTGCGCGCGTGCAGGTTGCTCGCGGAGGGAACGGTGAGCGGGGCGGAGGTGAGGAGGGCGTTGGGCGCGAGGCGACCGCCGAGGGAGCGAGGGTCGGAGCCATCAAGAGTGTACGCGAGCTGCGCGCCGGTGGCGGCGCGGACGGTGATCGTCGTGGCGCCAGCGGTGAGGGAAGGAGCGGCGACGAATTGTTCGTCGATCCAAGCGGTGCGGGTGGTAAACCACGTTTTCATGGCCGTGAGGCCGCCGGTCAGTCCGGGTTTGTATTCCGGAGTGGTTTGCGGCCACTTGGCGGCGTCGCGAGCGAGGGCCGCGGGACCAATCGCCGCCGACTGGGAGTCGGCGAGTGCGAGGAGGCTGGCGTCGGACAGGACGCTTTGGCGGAGCGATTGCCAGCGGTCGACCCAATCCTGCATGAATTCGGGGTCCCGGGCGAGGGCACCCCACCAACCGATTCGCCAGAAGTCCACTGCTCCTGGAATGCTCCACACGTTGGGGGTGGTGGTGGCGAAGTAGGTCGCCGCACCGAAGGCGCGATCGAAGTCCCAAATTGGGCCGGCGACGAGTTTGCCGCCACGATCTTTGGAGAAATAGGCGCTCCGGATGAGAGCGTCGAAATTGGCGGAGAAGACGTTGAGCAGGTGATGATCGACCCATGAGGCGCGGTCGATGTAGTCGAGGTAGTTGCGGGTCGAGAACCCGAGATGAAATTCGTCGAAGAGCGTGTCCTCCATTTGCTGGACATAGGTCCGAATGTAATCGCGTTGGGCCGTGGAGAGATCGGCGGCCTTGGCGTTGGCGACGATAATCTCGGCCGCACCGCCGGGGACATCGCGGGTGGTGTAAAAGCTGAATTCATCGGCGTCGGGCGGATCGAATTTCAGAAGATAGCCGCCGGTGATGTCGGCGGTCGCGGAAGTGGCGTCCGACAGCGGCTTAATATTCACCTTCTGTGAATCGATCTCGATGGTTTCGCTCAGGATGTAGATGCCGGCGTAGTCCACCGCACCGAGGTCGCCGCCAGTGTGGAAAAAGAGTTCGACGGGCTGAGTGGCGGGAGCCCAGCGCCCCATCCGGTTGCTCAGCGTGTAGATGAAGCTGTTTTTGATGAACGTCTGATCGAAATACCACGGGCCGTTCAGTGCCCATTTATTCGCCGGAACCGAACCGGCGAGCGCGACATCATTTTTTCCACCGGACGGAGCGCGTAGATCCAGCGTGTAGCCTTTTTTTGGAAAACTGGCCGAGGACGAACCGCGCACGGTGAGGTCGGCGGGGGTGGTGAGGTCCGGGGCGGCGTTCAGCGCTGGGGTGCCTGGGCTTTTTGGCGCGTAGCGATAGAGCCAGCCGGGGTGATCGAGGTTATCCTTTTTCAGTGGGCCGGCGCCGTGGTTGTCGAGCACCAGCACGGGCAGGATGCTGGAGAAACTGAGGAGGTCAGCGGCGGTCGCACCGCCGATTTTCACGAAATGAGTGCTCGTGGAGCTACCTTTGGCGGCATCGTTGGCGGAGAAGACGGCGGCCTTGACGACCACGGACGTGCTGATGGCAAGGGGCGCGGTGTATTTGAGTGAGGTGGCGGTGAGTTCAGGGCTGGCGGTGCCGGCGGCGGAGGGCGCGATCAACACGTAGCGAATCGATTGGCCGGCGGCAGCGCCGGATAGCTCGAGGCTGAAGGTCGTCGCATACGGGCCAGGCGAGCGCGAGAACTTCACGGTTTCCGTCAAGGGGGCGTTTTGCACGGCAGTGTTAGCGGCACCCGGGGTCGGGGTTTGGAGGTAGTAGACGGTGCTGGCGCCGCCGGCGCTGGGCAGACCCGAGCCATAGGAAACATTGGGGCGTTGTTCGGGAAAAGCCGGCGCAAACTCAGTCGCAGCGGTGACGCCATCGGTTTTGATCAACGCCAGATACTCGCCATCGGCATTGAGGCTGAAGTCCGTGTGGAGCCGTTTCGCCGGATCGCGCCGATCCTTGCCGGAGGCGAAAACGACGAGGTAGCCTTGCGGCGCTAGGGTGACGGCGGGAAATGACCAGCGTTTCTTGTCCCGGACGTCGTCGGTCAAATACCAGCCTTTGAGGTTCACGGCCGTGGCATCGGGATTAAAAATTTCGATCCAATCGGGAAACGCGCCGTCTTCATCAGCGAGCGTGGTCGTGTTCGACGCCATGAATTCCGTGATTACCGGGTCGGCGCGCAAGCTCACTCCCGTGAGCAAAGTCAGCAGGCTCGAAACTAAAACGAGGAAAGGGGCGAATCTCGGGCTGGTAGGCATGGGCGTGAAAGCGGAGGAGGGGCAGGCTGAAAGGCGAAGTTCGTGCTCAATGGGCTGACGGGCAAGGGGATTTCCCGAAGTATTCTGGTGGGGCATACGTGACGGTTTGACGCCGAGATCGCGTGGGTCGTTTCGATCGGAGGGACGAGCCGAGCGGTTGTAACCGGATCGTCACCGCCGGTGAGGCGGCGCAGGCGGCGGTTTTGGACAGGGCTGAGGGCGGCTGATACCTCTGAAATCCTGCTTGCGCTGCCCGATCTTGGGTCGAATGTTCCCCTGACCCCTGTCCAATGCTCTCCCGCTGCCTCGCCACCCTAGGGCTCGTTTTTGTGACTTCGGTCGCATTCGCGCAAACGCCCTCTCCGTTTGGGAGTGGGGTGTGGAGTGGCGGGGTGACGCCGACCAGTGCGAACGTGGTCGCGCGGTTTACAGCGCCTGGCGTGAGAGCGCGGCTCCAGATCAGCGTGAATCAGTCGCTGA
>CAMATV010000067.1 GCA_945861235.1 Opitutus sp. GAS368 | reverse complement strand
TGTGCTTGAGAGTTCCGAGCTTGTTGAAATCGACTCCCTCGGGTGCCAGCCGCCACTCGTCCTTATCTTGAATCAAAGCCAAGTAGTCGCCGGGCTTCACGCGCAGAGCTTTGAGTGCCGCCGCCGGAAACGTGACCTGCCGCTTGGCCGTGATCTTGATGCGGAGCGTCGTGGGCATGGCAGGGAAAAGCAGGCACCTTACCGAAAGGTCAAACGGGTAAGGCCGGCGACTCAGCACGGTTACAAATACCAACGGATCAGCAACGGATCACGCTCGGTTCCTTTTTTGCCGCTGAAAAATCAGCGGCCTGATCCCGTTCGGCATTCCACCTCGACCCCAAACCCCAAAGCCTGACCCCGTTTTCTGGTCCCGGCGGCGATCTGGCGGCGCGAGCAGAGCTGCCGGGTGCTTGTATCCACCGATCAAGGTCAAACCTGGACCCTGCGCGGGGCCGCCAGCGTGCCGCGGCCGGAGGACCGGCAATGCGACGAACCGATGATCGTCGAACGGCGCGACGGCTCTCTCTGGATGCTCGTCCGCACCAACTACGGGATCGGCGAATCGGTCTCCCGCGACCAGGGACGCACCTGGACGCCGGTCGCCCCGACAACGCTGCCCCACACGCCGACCCGTTTCTACCTGCGCCGCCTCGTCTCCGGCCGGCTCCTGCTGGTCAAGCATGGCCCGCTCACCGGCAAGCCCGTCGGGCGCAAACAACTGATGGCGTATCTGTCCGACGACGACGGCCGCACGTGGCAGGGCGGACTGATGCTCGACGAGCGCAGTTCCTCCTACCCCGACGGCACGCAATCCGCCGATGGCACGATCCGTGTCATTTACGATCACGATCGCTTCGATGCGAAACACATCCTGCTCGCGACGTTCCGGGAGGCGGATGTTCTGGCGGCTGCCGCCCGCGCCAGCCAGCCGGAGCCCGATCATCAGGGGATACAAGACTACGGCGACCCGGCGCCGGCCACGCCCGCGGCCCGTTCCGCGACGCGGTTCCGCGTCCTCATCAACGCCGCCACCGGTGTGAACCCGCGCGCGTGGCTGAAAGACGCCCGCTTCCTGCGGCCGTCCGCGAACGAAGATGGCCAACCGCTGCTCCGCGGCCCCGGAGCGACGCTGGAGCCGGTGACCGGCGGCGATGAATTTCGCCCCTTGGTCGCGCCGGCGGAGTTCCTTTCTCCCCCGCAGGATACGCCGAGCGGCGTCTGCGTCGCCCAAACCGGGCAGAAGCTGTGGCGCGATCGACCCACGGAACTGAATGTGATGCCGGCCGCATTCGCCGGCCGATCCTACCTGCTGACCTACTCCGGGCATGCCGCCGCGGTCTGCCGCTCCGGCGGTGTCGTCTACGTCTTCACGCCCGCCGCCGGCCGCCATGCCGACAGCGCCGAGGACTCCCTGCGCGCTCAGGGTTTTGGCAAGGCCGCCGTGCGCGAGTTCCTGCTGCACCTCGGACCAGGCGACCGCGCCACGGCGGAGCACTTGTGGACAGTCTTCCAGAAGAAGATCAGCCCCGGAGAGCGCATCGAGTTCCAGGGCCTCGGGCTGATCGTGCTTTAGTTCGAGTCGGAGAAGGTGTGAGGATCCACGAATGCCGAAACCCACCGTCCGCACCCTCGCCGTCGAACTCGGTCTGTCGCGTTCGACGGTTTCGCTGGCACTCCGCGGGTCGCCGTTGATCAAAGCGGCAACACGCGAGCGGGTGCGGGTCGTCGCCGCGCGGGCGGGCTACACGCTGAACCCGCTGGCCAGCTCGGTCATGTCGGAACTGAAGCGCGGGCATGGCTACCACGGAGAGATCGCCGTCGCGAGCATGGACCAAACGGACCGGCCGGTGAAGGCGCGGCAGTTCCGGCGGCTGTTGATGGAGGCGGCGGCGCGGCGGGCCGCCGAACTGGGCTACCAGGCGCAGAACTTCATCATCGGTGAGGGGGGCGTGAGTTTGACACGGCTGCACTCCATCCTGCGGGCGCGCGGCATCCAGGGCGTGCTCGTGTTGCCAGTCTGGCGGGAACCGGACTTCGCTCATCTCGATTGGAGCCATTATGCCGGCGTCTACCTCGACTACCTGATCGAGCGGCCGGCCCTGCCCACGATCTGCGCGGACTTCTATCGCTCGATGCTCTATGTGCTGCAGCACGTGCAACGGCTCGGCTACCGGCGCCCCGGGCTCTTCATCGTGAAGCCGGACGAAGCGCGCCTGCAGTACTGCTGGAGCGACCGCTGGACCAGCGCCTTTCTCGGCCTGCAACGCAGCCTCGGCCTGGGGCGGGTGCCACCGCTCGTCGTCGGGACGGTTGACCGCGAAGCGTTCACGCGGTGGTTCCGGCGCCACCGGCCCGACGTCGTGCTCGGCCACCAGTCCGAAGCGGTGGATTGGATGACGAAGGGCGGCGCGCGCGTGCCGGAAACGCACGGCTTCGTCTCGCTCAATCTGGCCCTGAGCGACCGGTCCTGCGCCGGGCTTGACCCGCAGCCGGCCGTCCTGGCGGAGCGGGGCGTGGAGCTGCTGGCCGCGCAGATCCTGCACCGGCAGTGCGGCCTGGATGTCACGCCGTCGGCCACGATGGTGCCCGGACTCTGGCGCGATGGGCCGACGCTGCGCCCCCGCCGGGACTGACCAGCGACACAGCGCGGGCTCGGAATCGCTGCGCGTTGGCGGCGCGGATTTAGACTGTCACATTTCGCGCGGCGTGCCTCGCCGCGCGAATTCGGTCAACGGTGAGCAAGACCCCCGGTGAACTCTGCTGGCCGGGGATTCTCGCCACCATGAAATCCCCGTTGCCGACCTTGCCCGTAGCTCCCTCCGCGGGAGGCATCTTCGCCCCGAGCGTCAACCTCCTCCTGTTGGCCTGTGTTCTCGCCCCTGTGATCTCCGCCCAGACGATGCCTGCGCCGGCCGGGCCCAAGCCGGCCGCCGCCGAAGCCCCCGTCGTGCTGGCTCCGTTTGAAGTCGATGCCACCCGCGACACCGGCTACGCCGCCGAACGCGATCTCTCGGGCACGCGCCTGAACACCGCGCTACGCGACGTGGCGGCGCCCGTCACGGTCCTCACCGAGGAACTCCTCGACGACATCGGAGCAGTCAACGTCACCGATGCTTTCGATTTCATGCCCAACGTCACGTTCGACACGATGAACAACGACGCGAATTTCGATTATGCCAAGCCGCTGATCCGCGGTGTGTCGGCGGTCAACTCGGTCATGGTGGGGTTCTTCCCGGAGTACAGCGACATGGACCGTTACAAACTGGAACGTCTCGGGACTGCGCGCGGGCCCAACGCGCTGCTGGCGGGCGTTGGCGATCCGGCCGGGACGCTCACCGCGTCGACGAAGATGGCCGGGTTCAAGAATGGCGGGCACTTCGAAACGATGTTCAGCAGCTGGGGCAGCGCCCGCGGCATGGTCGATCTCAACCGGGTGGTGATTCCCGGCCGGCTGGCGGTGCGTTCGGTGCTGCTGCAGCAGTACAACACGACGGCGATCCAGCCGACCTACCGCCGCGATCGGCGCATTTATCTTGCCGGCACGGCGAGGCTGTTCGAGCGGGGGAATTTCCGCACGACCTTGCGGGGCAACTACGAGTGGATCGAAGGCGTGGACCTGGTGCCCAACGGCAACCTCGTCACCCAGAACGTAGCGACCTGGATCGCCGCGGGCCGGCCGACCAGGCCGAACTCCACCGGCGGCGTGCTGCCGGGCACAGCGAACAACGGCAACCTACTTGTGGATGTCCCCGGTCTGCCGTTGATGAATTGGGCCGGCACAATGTCGACGACCGGCACGGCGGTGCCGGTGCTCGAGGAGTCGCTCTATCCCTACGATCGCAACGTGAAGGGCAAGGAGGCGATTGCCCCGCGCGAGGTGGACCAGGGGGCGGTTCATCTGCAGCAGCAGTTGGGCATGAGCTTATTCGTCGAGCTGGCCGCTTTTCACGCGGAGGAACTGAACATCTGGCCGGTCAAAGTGACGGGCGCCACGCTGAGCGCCGACCCCAATCAGCTCCTGCCCAACGGCCAGCCCAATCCGAATGTGGGCAAGTACTTCGTCCAGCACGATGGCCGGACCGATACGCGGCTGGGCACCCGCGACGTCGTCCGTCTGCAAGCGGCGTGGACGTACAATTTCGATCGGTTGGGCCCGCGGTGGGGGCGGTGGCTGGGTCGGCACAACCTCTTTGGCCTCTACGAACGCAATGAGCAGTGGTCCGCGCTCGAGCGGCTGCAGACGGTGAACACGACGCCGCTGCCGGGTTTCTCCGCCAATCTCGCCAACAGTGCCAACCGGATCTTTCATCGCTCCTATCTCGATTACGCGAATGGCGTGTATTCCTTCAAAACTTACGACTACCGGACCGTGCTGGAGAAGGACGGCGTGCGCGCCGAGGCCATGCCCACCCTCGCCCAGACTACGGGCCTCACGATCAATCGCTCCCGCTCCTTCGCGCTGCAGAGCTATTTCTGGAAGGAACGAGTCGTGACCATGCTCGGCCTGCGCACCGACGAGTCGGAAACCTACTCGGGCAAGCCGGTGCCCGACGCCCGCGGGCTCAACCCGCTGGCGCGGACCGTGCCGGTGTCGCGCGATGTCGCCAACAAGTTCAAGCCGGTGACCAAGGGCGTGGTGGTGCACCCGTTCGAATGGCTTTCGCTTACGTACAGCGCGTCGGAGAACTTCAAGGCGGGTGCCTCCGCGTCGACAAACCACCTGGGCCGGAACCTGCCAACCGAGGCCGGCGAAGGCCGCGACTATGGGGTCAGGCTGAATCTGCTCCAACGCCGCCTCGCGGTGTCGCTGAACAAGTACGAAAGCGGCCGGGTCAACGCCACGGATTCGACGGGCGTGGATGGCGTTGCCCAGATCAACCGCATCTGGTCGGCCCTGGGGCGCCGGGAGCTCGAATTGCCGGGGTTTCCGACCACGCGCGACACTTCCGACACCACCGCGCGCGGCTACGAACTCTCGCTGACCTTCAATCCCAATCGAAACTGGCGCCTCCAGGTGGTGGGCGCGCAAAACTCCACGAAGGTAACGAACAACCACCGCGGCTTCCGCGACTATGTGGCCACCCACCAGGCGACCTGGCTGCAGCAGCCCGATCTCGTGACGTCCGAGGCCAATACCATCCGCACCGAGGTCGCGGATCTCGAGGAGCTCGTCCGACGGCGGGAAAGCCAGGAGGGAGTGAGGGAGTTCAACATGCGGAAATACACCGGCAGCGCCGTGGTCTCGTATCGCTTCCCGCAGGGAGCGCTGAAGGGCCTGCGGCTCACGGCCAATGTGCGCTACTTTGGTGACGCCATCGTGGGCACGCCGGTGGTGAACGGGATCTCCCTCCGGGACCAGGCGTATGTGGAGAAAGGTTACGCCATCGCCGGCGTCGGGGCCAGCTACTCGCGGCCGTTCGGTCGCTACGAGGGGTACGCCAGCCTGGCGGTGAAAAACGCCCTCGATTACGACGGGCGGATCGAAATTCTCTCCCGGAGCACCACCAACGGGCTGCCGCTCAAGGCGCGGTGGATCGAAGGCGCCTCGGCCACGCTCACGAGCGGCGTGCGCTTCTGACAGAACACCTCCGACCAGGCTCCTCACGCCCCTTGCTCCACGAAACATCCTATATGAATGAGCCGCTTTCGCCGCACTCCGCTCCTCCCGGCACGGGTCGCCGTCGCTTTCTCCGTAATCGCTCATTCCATTGCCGCCGGGAAGGGATGCTGTTCGCGGGGCTGGTGCTTGGCCAGGTGCTCGCCGCCACCGGGGCCGCCGCGCCCGGAAACCATCGTGCGATCGACCTCGCGCCGGCCTGGTCCGGGCATACGGTCAATTTCGCGCTGCTGACGCGGGGCGAGACGCAATTCGTCGCGTTCTACGATGCGCAGCGGCAGATGACGGTCGCGCAGCGGCGGCTGGGACAGACCGCGTGGCGGTTCAAGAAGCTGCCGAGCCACGTCGAGTGGGATTCGCACAATGCGCTCATGCTCGGACTGGACCGCGGCGACCGGCTGCACCTGAGCGGCAACATGCACAATGTGCCGTTGATCTACTTCCGCGCCACCCGGCCGCTCGACGTCGACTCGTTGGAGGCGGTGCACCGGATGACGGGGCGGGAGGAACAGCGGGTGACGTATCCGGTGTTCTTGAACGGGCCGCAGGGGGAACTCGTCTTCACTTACCGCGAAGGCCGGTCGGGGCGGGGCGACACGCTGTACAACGTGTACGACGAAGGCAGCCGTTCCTGGCGGCCCCTGGTGTCCGGCCCGATCCTCAGCGGAGAGGGCCGGATGAACGCGTACCCGCTGCCGCCGTTCCGCGGGCCCGACGGGTACTACCATCTCTCCTGGGTCTGGCGGGATTCCGGCGACGCCGCAACGAACCACGATCTGAGTTACGCGCGGAGCCGCGACTTGGTTCACTGGGAGACGATCGACGGTCGGCCGCTCGGGTTGCCGATCACGCTGCGTTCGGCGGGCACGATCGTGGATCCGGTGCCGGTCAAGGGCGGCATCATCAACAGCTCGGGACGCGTGGGCTTCGACGCCAGAAACCAAGTGGTGATTGCGTACCACAAGTACGATGCGGCCGGGAACACGCAGATGTATCTCGCGCGTTTCGAGAACGGCGTGTGGCGCCGGTATCAGGCCTCGCGCTGGGAGCACCGCTGGGATTTTGGCAGGGGCGGCAGCATCACCTTCGAGCTGCGCCACGGCCACGTGGTGCCCGCGGGCGGGCAGTTCGTGATCCCGGTGCAGCATGTGAAATACGGTTCCGGCGTGTGGGAAATCGATCCGGCGACGATGGCGTTCACGACGGTGGGGCCGGCGCGCGACAGCGGCCTGCCGGCGACGTTGACCCGGGTGCGCTCGACCTTTCCCGGCCTGGAGGTGCGCTGGGCGGAGGATTTGCGCGACGGGCCCAACGCCGCCCGATTCCTGCCCAACCTCGCCGCGAGCACCCACGACCCGGTGCAACTGCTGCGCTGGGAGACGCTGGATTTCCACCGTGACCAGCCGCGCGCCCCGCCTTGGCCCGAAGCCGCGATGCTCCAGGTGGTGGAGTTGAGCCGGGCCGCCCGCTGAAAATGGAACCGATCGTCGCCCAAACGGTTGGCACCGGCTCAACTTCCTCCGGAGAGCGCGCATCTCGCGCCGACGGGATGGCAGCGAGCTCCGCGTCACGCATCCGGCGCCGCACGTTCCTGCAGCGGGGCGCCAAGCTGGGCCTGGGCTGCTGCTTTGCCGCGGGTTCGCCGGTGGCCGCCCTTGGCCAAGCGGCGGTTGGGCCGGCGGACGGAAATCGCGTTCGGTTTCTCAACCGGGGCGAAAGGCAACTGCTGGTCGACGACCTGACGATCGCGCAGCAAACCGGCGTGCGGCCGATGGCGCACGCGGCCCGCAAACTGCCCGGGCCCGTCCTGGAAGGGGATCGCCCCTGGGAGCATGTCGTCTGGGACGGCGTCAGGCTTTCCTATGCGAGCATCTACGGCACGGTCCTGCGCGACGAGCGCACGGGCTCCTTCCGCATGTGGTACAACTGCGGCACCCAGACGCTCTACGCGACCTCGCGGGACGGCATCCACTGGGAAAAGCCCGACCTCGGCCAGGCCGGCGCCACGAACATCGTCGGGCTGTTCGATTTCCACAGTCCGAGTTTCGTGCTCGATCGGCACGAACCGGATCCGGCAAGACGCTACAAGGCCATCGGTTCGAAGGGTGGATACCCGCGGGAAGTCATGGCTCGATTGGCGGCGAAATTCGGATCTCCCGCCTGGTACCGGCGGAGTCACGCCTATGCCGCCGCCTATTCCGCGGATGGGCTCAAGTGGAGCCTGTATCCGGAACCGGCGTTGCTGGGCATGGATACGATCACGCTGGCTGAAGATCCTGCCACCGGTGAGTTCCTGACGTTCCACAAGAACAGCCAGGATCCCCGGTCCATCGGCCGGCAGATCTTCCTCGCGACGAGCCGGGACCTGCAATCGTGGTCGCGACCCGAGTTGGTGCTGGCTACGGATGAACTCGATCATGCGGAGGCGAGGAAGTTGGAGCGGGGCACCCATGCCGAGTTCTACAACATGTCGGCGTTCGCCTATGCGAACCAATGGCTGGGACTGGCGACGCGCTTTCTCTGCCGCGGCGAGCCCCTGGTCGGCGGCCGGGCCCGGCCGGGCCAGGACGGGGTGATCGACGTGGTGCTCGTGCACAGCCGGGACGGGCGCAAATGGCAGCGGTTCGCCGATCGATCTCCGGTCATCCCCGTGGGTCCAAAGGAGTACGATGCCGGCATGATCCTCGGCGTGAGCAACACGCCGGTCATCGTCGGGGATGAGATGTGGTTCTACTATTCGGCCGCGACCCGCGCCCACGCGAGTCGCAGCCCGGAACAGAAGAACACCATCGCGCGAGCGGTCTGGCGGCGCGATGGGCTGGCCTCGCTGCACGCCGGGGAGCGGGAGGGGCTGGTGGAGACGGTGCCCTTCGAAGCGGCGGGGGAAACGCTGGTCGTCAACGCCGATGTGGCGAAGGGGCAGTTGCTCGTGAGCGTGGCGGACGCGAACGGCCGGGCGCTGCCCGGGTACGGGCCGGTGGACTGTGTTCCCCTGCGCGGGGCGGCGGTCCGGCAGCCGGTGCGGTGGCGGGGCCGGGACTATTTTCCGAGGGGCAATCCCGTTCGCCTGCGGTTCCATCTCACGAAGGGCGATCTCTACAGCTATACCATCGAATGACCGGCGGTACCGGCAGGAACGAAGGCGCTGAACCATGAACCAAACTCAAGAAACGGCCCGGAGCTCTCCGGCACATCCCATCCAAGTCGCCGCCGGCAACGCGGCCGTGCTCGAAGCGCCCCGCCGGACGCCGGTGGTGGCGGACGTCGATGTGCTGGTGGTCGGTGGCGGGCCGGCGGGCGTGGCGGCGACACTGGCGGCGGCGCAGAGCGGGGCCCGGACGCTCTGCCTCGAACGGCATGGCATGCTCGGCGGCGTGTGGACGGCCGGGTTGCTCAACCCGCTGTTCGACGCCTTCGGCAAGGGGTGGATCGTGCAGGCGCTGATCGACCGGCTGATCGCGGCGCAAGCCTGGCGGAAATGGAACTGGACACACACCTTCGACACGGAAGCGATGAAGCTCGTGCTGGAGGAGATGTTCACGGAGGCACGCGCCGAGTGGTGGTACTACACCACCTGTGTCGACGCGATCGTCGAAGCCGGCCGGATACGCGGGGTCGTGGTCGAGAGCAAGTCGGGCCGCGAGGCGATTCTGGCGAAGATCGTGATCGACTGCAGCGGCGATGGCGACGTGGCCGCGCGGGCGGGCGTGCCCTTCGAGGTGGGGCGCGCCGGGGATGGGCGGGCGCAGCCGATGACCCTGATGTTCGAGGTGGAAGGAATCGGCGACTACCCGGAGCAGCGGAGTTCGGAGCCGCTCTTCGATCGGCTGCAGGAGGCCCGGGCGCGAGTCGGAGGGGCGGAACTGCCCTTCGGTCGGGCGAAGAACGTCCCGTGGATCATCCACCTGCCGCGGCCGGACACGGCCGCCGTGCAGGCGACCCACGTCTACGGAGTCGGTGCGACCGATGTGCGTGCCCTCACCCGCGCGACGGTGGAGGCGCGGCGCCAGGCCCACGAGTTGGTGAGACTGCTGAAAGCGACGCCGCATCTCGGCGGGCTCCGCCTCACGCAAACCGCCGCGGCCATCGGCGTGCGCGAAGCCCGGCGCGTGCGCGGCCACCATTGCCTCACGATCGACGACATCCGCGGTGGCCGCCGCTTCGAGGATGCGGTGACCTTCGGGACCTTCCCGGTCGACGTGCATGAAATGGACCCGACCGCTTCGGTCCGTTCATCGCGCATCGTGGCCACCCCGCCCTACGAGATTCCGTACCGGTGCCTGTTGCCGATCGGACTCGAAGGATTGCTGGTCGCCGGTCGTTGCATCTCGGGCTCGCACGAAGCGCATGCCTCCTACCGGGTCACGGGTACGTGCCTGGGCATGGGCCAGGCCGCGGGCCTGGCGGCCGCCATGACGGCGGCCGACGGGATGACGCTCGCCGCGCTGGCCGGTCCAACCCTCAACGCCGAGTTGGCCCGCCGTGGAGTGGGCCTGCTTGGCCGCCGGGCGCCGGAAGAGATCCTCGGCGACCTCCACGGGCAGAAACTGGTATGGGAATGAAGATCCGCAACGTACGCTGGTGGATCGCCGGCGTGCTCTTCCTCCTGTCGGTCATCAACTATGTCGACCGGCAGACGCTGTCGATTCTGGTGCCGACCATTCAGGCGGACCTGGAACTCAGCGATCAGCAGTATGGCAACATCGTCAGCCTCTTCCTCGCGGCGTACACGGTGTCGTATCTGGTGTCAGGACGGCTGGTCGATGCCTTGGGCGCGCGGTTGGGACTCGCCCTGTTTGCCGGCTTCTGGTCGCTGGCGCAGATGGCGACCGGCCTGGCGAACTCCGTGCTGACGTTGGGCGCCTGCCGGTTCCTCCTGGGCCTGGGCGAGGCCGGTGGCTACACCGCTTCGCCGAAGATCGTGGCGGAGTGGTTTCCGCCAAAGGATCGCGGACTCGCGGTGGGGCTGTATGGCTCCGGAGCCGCGATCGGGGCGACGCTCGCGCCGCTGCTCGTGGTGGGGGTGGCGGCGCAGTTCGGCTGGCGCAGCGCCTTCGTCGTCACAGGCGTTCTCGGGCTGCTGTTGGCGGGAGCCTGGTACCTCTGGTACCGCGAGCCGGGGGAGCTTGCGTGCCTGACGGAGGAGGAACGGGAGACGATCCTGGCCGCCCGCCACGCCGAAGCGGTCGCGGCGCCAGCGCAGCCGTTGAGCGAGTGGTTTCGCTGGCGGGCGATTCTCACCAACCCGGGAATCTGGGCGTTGATGGTGGCGCGGCTCCTGACCGATCCGGTCTGGTACTTCTTCCAGTTCTGGATGCCGAAGTACCTGCATACGGAGCGCCACTTCACCCAGGGCGAGCTGGCGAGCATGTGGCTGATCTTCGTGGCGGCGGATGTCGGGTTCTTTGTCAGTGGCATCGTGGCCGGGGCGTTGATCCGGCGCGGGCAGGCTCCGCGGACGGTGCGGCTGCGCGTGATGCTGGGCAGCGCGGTGCTGGTGCCACTGGCGCCGTTCATCGCGGGGGCGTCGACGAGCGCCGGTGTGTTCGGTCTCGCGATGGTGGTGGTGCTCGCGCACACCGCGTGGCTGGTCAGCATCAGCACTTACGTGCTCGACTACGTGCCCCAG
>CAMATV010000066.1 GCA_945861235.1 Opitutus sp. GAS368 | reverse complement strand
CTCCGCGGTAAGTCGGCGCGGCTGCAAGGTAACTTGCACACGCTGCTCACGCTGACGAAGGGGTTGCCGCTCACCTACAATCGCGATCTTCAAGAGGACAAGCCGCCGGTATTCGATAGCTTCGATCAAACGGCGCTCTGCGCCGACGTTCTTGGTGGGACGGTGGGAGGCATGACGTTTTACCGCGAGCGTTGCGCTGCGGCCGTGCGCGATCCGGCCCTGCTCGCAACGGATCTGGCCGACTACCTCGTGCTCAAGGGCGTGGCCTTCCGCGACGCGCATCACGCCGTCGGCGCGGTCGTGCGGCTCGCGGAGAAAAATTCTGTCGCGCTCGATCAACTGCCGACGGAGGACGTGCAAAAAATCAACGCAGCGTTCGGTGCCGATTGGGTGGAGGTCTTTGACCTTAAGCGCGCGCTGTCGAAACGCACCGGGACTGGCATGCCCGGTCCGACGCAGGTCGCGCGGCAATTCTCGCGCTGGACGAAGCTCCTCAAGTAACGCGCGTTCGCGGCGTAGTGGTCGCGGCGTAGTCGCCCTGCTCGTGAGAGCAGGCACCGGCATCACGCCACACGCGCCCCGTCTCGCCTCTCGCGAGGCGGGCTACCACGAATCGCTCGAGGCCCCGCTTTTTCCCGCGACCAAGGCCGACCCGGAGCGTGCACCCTCTCGCGCGGGCTTGCTGTTCGGATTTCTCAATGCCCTGACGTGGCAGCTTGGCATGGGCACACCGCGGGTGCTCTTCGCCGAGCGACGTGGAGCGAATCGTTTCAAAGGGAATAACTGGAAGTGAAATCAGCTGGGGCTCAGTTGGCGGGTCACGGGCGTCTCGCCCGGGAAAAGGGGCGGGCATCTGACCAGTCGTTCCCGAATCCATGGGCGGGACGTCCAGGCCACTCCAATCACTGACTTCACTTCCAGTTACCCACTGCGTCGGGTGTCCGCCGCAATTCACCTTGCGGAACCCAAGCGGTAGGGTTTTTTGGTCACGCGATGAGTCACTGGAAATGAACCCTCGAGAAAGTGATGGAGGGAACGGTCGATGCGAACACGCGACTGCCGTCGCATCCCCTGCTGGCACGGCCGGTGCTCGCCATGTGCGTCGTTGACCTGTCAGGCGTAAAGCCTGACCACCATTCCACGCATGGCCAAAGTCCGCATTCTCTCCGACCGGGTCGCCAACCAGATTGCCGCTGGTGAGGTGATCGAGCGCCCGGCTGCGGTCGTGAAAGAGCTGTTGGAAAACGCCCTCGATGCCGGGGCGACGCGCGTGGAGGTCGAGTTCCGCCACGGCGGGCGCTCGCTCATGCGGATCGAGGACAACGGTCACGGCATGTCGCGCGACGATGCGCTCCTCGCCCTCGAACGTCATGCTACCAGCAAGATCGTCGAGGCCGCCGACCTCGACCGACTCGCGAGCTACGGGTTTCGCGGCGAGGCGCTGCCGTCGATTGCGAGCGTATCGCGCTTTGAATTACAAACGAGAGAGCAGGGGAGCGATGCGGGGACCGAGATTTTGGTGAACGGGGGCAAGTTTGTGCACGTGCGCGATTGCGGCCGGCCCGTGGGCACGCGCATCGAGGTGACGCACCTGTTCAACTCGGTCCCGGCTCGCCGCAAGTTCCTCAAGACCGATCAGACCGAGGCGGCGCACATTGTGCAATGCGTGCGGCTCTACGCCCTCGCGTGCCCGCGCACGTCGTTTACGCTGATCGAAGACGGTCGCACGGTGTTTCGTTCGCCAGAGTGCGCGACGCTCGCCGAGCGCATCGCGGAAATTTTTGGTCGGCAGACCGCCGATTCGCTGGTGCCGATCGACGCGGCGGGGGAGGGGATGGGCTTGCATGGGCTGATCGGCCGGCCCGGCGTGGGACGTTCGACCCGGCACGAGATGATCGTGTTTGTGAATCAGCGGCCGGTCGACAGCCGCACGCTCAATTACGCGCTGATCGAAAGCTACCACGAGTCTTTGCCGAAAGGGCGCTACCCGCTCGCGTTTGTCTTCTTCGAGTGCGATCCCGCGTCGGTGGATGTGAACGTCCACCCGGCCAAACGCGAAGTGCGCTTTCGGAGCGAGCCGCAGGTGCGCGGGTTCGTGATTCGCGCCGTGTTGGCACGTCTGCGCGAGCTGGGCACTCCTGCCGGAGGGGCAGTCCAAATCGCTCCTGCCGGAGGGGCAGTCCAAATCGCTCCTGTCGGAGGGGCCGTTCACGTTGCTTCGTCTGACGTTCGTAGTCCCGGCTGCAGTCGGAATCCGTCGGAGCCGGCTAAAGCGGGGACGACGAACTCGGCCACCCCGCCGGACATCCGCGCGACATCCGCCGCGCCGCGCATCCCGGTCGCTCTCGCTTTCCCCATTCCTCCCCCGCCCGCGCCAGTCGAAATTCGTACAGCAGAAATCGTCATTCCTCCGTGGCGCTTCCTCGCCCTCGCCCACGGCAGTTATGCGCTCTTTGAAACGGCGGCGGGTCTCGTGTTACTCGACCGTCGCGCCGCGCACGAACGCGTTTGGTTCGAGCGCCTCCGCGAACAATTTCGCTCCGGGCTGGTGCCGAGCCAACGGCTGCTTTTGCCCGTGCCGCTCGAACTCGACCCCGTTTCGTCGGCGTTGTTGCTGGACCGTCTCACGTTTCTCCACGCGCACGGCTTTGAGATCGGTGAGTTCGGTCGCAATTTTTTTCGGGTGGAAGCGGTGCCGGCGTGGATGGAGCCGGCCGACGCGGAGCCGTTTTTGCGTGATCTGCTCGGGGCGTTTCGTGACGGGCGCCTACCGGACAAAGATACGGACCTCGCCCGGGAAGAATTAGCCAGGCTGGCGGTGGCGAAGGCCGTTCGCTTGCCCGAGCGCGCCGGCGAGGCCGAGCTTCAGTCGCTCGTGGCGCAACTCCTCGCCACGCGCACGCCGCTCACCAGTCCTGCCGGCCGACCGACTTACATTGAACTGAACCACAGCGAGCTCGCGCGGCGCTTCCAGAAATAAGCCGGAAATAAGCCGCAACCGGCACTCGCGCTGGCACGAATCATGTTTCTACGCTGTTGTTCTCTTTCCCATGCCGACCGCACCTAAGAAAAAAGCCACCGCGAAAGCCCAGCCAGCGACCAAAGCAAAACCTGCCAAGGCCGTCCGATCCGTGGCACCGCAGCGCCCGTCTGCTCTGCGCGCGGCCGTCCGCGGGTCACCCGCGGCCCGATCCGCGCCCATCGCGTCCGCGTCGCTCGCCAGCACCGCGCCCTTTCCGGCCGCGGACCTCATTCATGCGATTCACAAACTACCCGCTTCAGCGGGCAAGCCGGCCGATGCTTTTCGTTCACTGATTCAGCGCCATCTGGTTTCTACGCTTGCGCGCCATCCGGGGTCCGCCACGTCGCGCGACTGGTGGATCGCCACCGCCCTCGCGGTGCGCGACACGATCCACGAGCGGATGATTGCCACGCAGGCCGTGCACAACGCCCACAACGCCCGCCGGATTTACTATTTCTCCCTCGAGTATCTCATGGGACGTCTTTTCGGCAATAATCTCATCGCTACCGGGCTGCTCGACACCGCCAAGGAGGCCCTCGAGTCGCTCGGGCAGGACTTCGAGGAAATCCGCGAATCCGAAGTCGATATGGGGCTCGGCAATGGCGGCCTCGGTCGCCTCGCCGCGTGCTTCCTCGATTCCCTCGCGACGCTTGACTACCCGGCTCTCGGCTACGGCATCTACTACGAGTTTGGGCTCTTCAAGCAGGCCTTTAACAACGGCCACCAGATCGAGCATCCCGATAATTGGATTATTTTCGGCAGCCCATGGGAGGTGGTGCGTCCCGAATACACTCAGGAGGTGCGCGTTTTTGGACGCGTCGAAAATGTGTTCGATGATCGCGGTAACTACCGTCCACGTTGGGTGGATACCAAGACGATTTTGGGTGTGCCCCACGATATTCCGATCGCCGGCTTCGGTACCCAAACGGTCAATCTCCTGCGTTTGTGGGCCTCGAAATCCACGGAAGACTTCGATCTCGCGGCGTTCAACAGCGGCGGCTACGTCGAGGCCGTGCGGGAAAAAGCCGTCGGCGAGACCGTCTCAAAAGTTCTCTACCCGAACGACAAAACCGAAAACGGCAAGGAGCTGCGCCTCGTGCAGCAGTATTTTTTTGTCGCCTGTTCCCTGCGCGATCTCATCCGCCGCCATTTCCGGTCGCCGGGCAACTCGTGGGCAAATTTCTCCGACAAAGTCGCCGTCCAGCTCAACGATACGCACCCCGCCATCGCGATCGTCGAGCTCATGCGCCTGCTCATGGACGAGGAACAGATGTCGTGGGATGCCGCCTGGGCGATTGTCTCGAAAACCTTCTCCTACACCAATCACACCTTGTTGCCCGAGGCGCTGGAGAAGTGGGGCGTCGCTCTCTTCGAACGCGTGCTGCCGCGCCATCTTCAGCTCATTTTCGACGTCAACACGCACCTGATGGTCACCGTCGAGGCCAAGTGGCCGGGCGACAACGAGAAGAAGCGCATTTGCTCCCTCATCGAGGAAAACGGTCACAAGCTGGTCCGCATGGCGAACCTCTCCGTGGTCGGTTCGCACACCGTCAACGGCGTCGCCGCGCTCCACACCGCGCTCCTGAAGAAGGATCTCTTCCCTGAGTTCGACGCGCTCTACCCGGGCAAATTTCAGAACAAAACCAATGGCATCACGCCGCGACGCTGGCTGTTCAAGAGCAACCCCGGATTGTCGAAACTGATTACGCGGCAACTCGGCAGCGAGGCCTGGGTCCGCGATCTCGATCTGCTCCGTGGGCTGGAAAAAGTCTCTGACGACCCGGGGTTTCAACGCGAGTTCATGGCCATCAAACGCGCCAATAAGGTGGAGCTCGCCGCGACAATTAAGGACCTGTGTGGCGTCGTGGTTTCTCCGGATGCGCTGTTCGACGTGCAGATCAAACGGCTCCACGAATACAAGCGGCAGCATCTCAATCTGCTGCACATTCTCGCACTCTACCGGCGGATCTTGCAGAATCCGGCACTCGATCTGGTGCCGCGCGTCTTCATCTTCGGAGCGAAGGCCGCGCCGGGCTACGACCTCGCGAAGAACATCATCCGTGCGATCAATGTCATTGGCGCCCGGATCAACGCCGACGAACGCATCGGGGGGAAACTCAAAGTGGTCTTCCTCCCGAATTATCGAGTTTCGCTCGCGGAAAAAATCATCCCGGCCGCCGATCTTTCGGAGCAGATTTCCACCGCCGGTAAAGAGGCGTCCGGCACCGGCAACATGAAGCTCATGGCGAACGGCGCGCTGACCATCGGCACACTCGACGGTGCCAACGTCGAGATCGGCGAAGAAGTGGGCGCCGACAATATCTTCATCTTCGGCCTCACCGTCGACGAGGTGGAGGCGCTCTGGGCCAAGGGCTACCAACCGTGGGACTATTACCACGCCGATGAGGAGCTTCGCGCGGTGATTGATTGGCTGGGTAGCGACTATTTTACCCCAGGCGAACACGGGGCCTTTGGTCACGTCCATGCGAGTCTGTTGCAGGGTGGCGATCCCTACCTGCTGCTCGCGGATTTCCGTTCGTATTCCGACGCGCAGGCCCGGGTCGATGCCGCCTATCGCGACCAGACCAAGTGGGCGAAGATGGCGCTTCTCAATACGGCGCGCGTCGGTAAGTTTTCCAGCGATCGCACCATTCGCGAATACGCGCAGCAGATTTGGAATCTGGCGCCGCTACCGGTGCGCTAGGCTGGAGCGGCGGCTTTCCAGCCGCCGTTCACGTTTGCCCGCACGCCAGCCAAACACCGTCCTCCGGCCACGCATCCCGGTTTGAGTGCTCTCGAACTAAAGCAGGTGGCGCAGTCGCTCACTCTGGAGCAGCGAACGCGAGTCAAGGAGCCCGCTTCGCCGCCGCCGCCGAAGTTGACTGGCAACCGCCGCGTGTTTCCGAAATCTATTCCCCATGCGCCGCCACGTCCTCCGCCTGTTCGTCTCCGTCGCCTGCGTGGCTGCGTTGGCTGCGGCGGAGTCCGCGCCGCCGATTCCTCCGCTGACGGCCGATCTTTCCGGCCAGCTCTCGCTGCCCAAAATTCCCGGTCTGCCGCCGCTCGCGTGGCGCGTGCAAGCTCGCCCCGCGGCCGGCCACAGCCTCGCCTTCGACGCCACGGCGACCGCTCCGGGCTTGGAACTCCGCCTTGAATTTACGCTCCCCGGCGGCGAGTCGCCGGGCACGTGGCGCCTCGTGCGCGCGAAGTGTGACGCGGCCTTGTGGTGGCGCCTCAGCAGTGAGCAGGCCGGGATAACCACGCTGCCCGCTGATTTTACATTGGCCGGGCAGCTCACCTTGGAGGGTTCCGGCTGGTGGCGCGGGGCCGAGGCCACCGGCACGTTGTCTGCCACCCTTGCCGCAGGCACCGCTGGGAGCAAATCTCAGCACTGGAGCGCGAGTGGGCTGGAACTTGCTGCCGACCTCGAGCTCGCTCCGACGCGCGTCGCCGTGCGCACCGCGCGCGCCCAAGTGGACACGATTCAAGCCGCCGGGCTGACGGGGAGAAATCTCATTTTTGAGATTGCCGGTGCCGAGGCCGGCCGCCTCGTAGTGAGTCGCGCCGAGGTCGCCGCCTTTGGTGGGCGGATTGCTCTGGCGCCCTTTACGTTCGATCCGGTCGCACCGGCGGTGAACAGCCTGCTTGAGTTTTCGGGCGTCTCGCTCGGTGACCTCGCCAGCCTCGTGCCCCAAGCGATCCAGCAAGCCGGCGGCCAAGTCGCTGGGCGCTTATCGTTGAACTGGAGCCGGCAGGGCGGGATGGGGCCCGCTAACGGTGCCCTCACGGCCGCCGCGGGACAAGCGGCCACGGTGCGCCTCGCCTCGTCTCCGGGGTTACTTACGGGGAATTCACCTCCGCGCATCGCGCTGCTACCCGCTGCGATGGGACCGCTCAGCCGCTGGTTCTCCCTCGAAAATCCGGCCCATGGCATGCTCCAGCGCATCGAGCTGGGTCAGGCCCCTCTCGCCGTGGAAAATCTCAGCCTGCAACTTTATCCGGATGGGGCCGGTGGCGCGCGTTCCGCCAAGGTCGAAGTCGTCGCCCGCACCACCGGCGCAGGTGATGTGGTCGAAAAAGTCACGTTCACCGTCAACGTCTCCGGCCCGCTCGATCACGTGCTGCGTCTCGGCCTGGATGACCGCGCGAACATTCGTCTGAACACCGCCAAATGAAACCTGAGTTGCCCTTTGCGGTCGCATGTATGCAATCTGCATTTATGCTTCGCTGCCTCCCGCTTCTCGTGACCGCGCTGGTTCTCGGCGGTTGCATCCACGTCACGATGGACCCGATCCAAGTCCACGCGACGATCGACGTGAACGTGAAAGTCGACAAAGCCCTCGACGATCTCTTTGGCGACCTCGACAAGCAGGACGCGTCCATGAAATCCGCTGCGAAATAAAAAACCCTCTCCTCCCGCTCGTATGAACACCCAGCTCCGCCTTTTCGTTCTCCTCGCCCTCGGCTTCTTCTCATTGGCCGGCAGCGCCGTGGCCCAGGATGTCGCCGCGGCGAAACAGCGCATGGCTTCCCGCCAATCCGAAGTCGCTTCGTTGAAAACCAGCGGTGCGGTCGGTGAGAACAACCGCGGCCTCCTCGAAGTGCGCCGTGGCGGCGGTGCCTCCGCCAAGGTCGTCGCCGATGAAAATAGCGACCGCGGCGTGCTCTACGCCGAAGTCGCGAAGCGCACTGGCGTCTCCGTCGAAGACTCCGGCCGCGCGCGCGCGAAGCAAATCGCCGCCAACAGCGCCGCCGGTGTCTGGGTCCAAAAAGAAGACGGATCGTGGCACCAAAAGTAGGGCGGAGGGCGGACTTCAGTCGGCCGCAAAGTGCGAAAACCTGCCGTGTGAAAAGGCGGACTGAAGTCCGCCCTGCGTTGGCCCGGCGTTGGTCCGGCGCTTGCATTCGTCTTCTCCGCTGACTTCCTTTTGCCCAATGAAATTGCCCCGCTTCGTTTCCACCCTCGTCGCGCCCGTGGTGCTCTCGACGGCCGTTTTCGCGGCCGATTTCGCGCCCGCGATCATCTACGATATGGGCGGCAAGTTCGACAAGTCGTTCAACCAGTCGGCCAATGACGGCACGGTCCGATTCAAAAAGGAAACCGGCATCGAGGTCCGCGAGTTCGAGGTCACCAACGCCGCCCAACGCGAACAAGCGATGACCCGCTTTGCACAACGCGGCGCCCAAGTCATCGTCGCCATTGGCTTCTCCCAGGCCTCCGCCGTTGAGGCCGCGGCTAAGAAATTCCCGAACGTGAAGTTCACGATCATCGACGGCACCGTGAATCTTCCGAACGTCCAATCAATCAACTTCCGCGAACAGGAATCGTCCTTTCTCTGCGGCATGGCCGCCGCGCTCGCTTCGAAGACGGGCAAGGTGGGTTTCGTCGGCGGCATGGATATTCCGCTGATTCGGAAGTTTGCCCAAGGCTACACCGACGGCGCGAAGTTCGTGAATCCTCAGGCCGAGGTTTTCCAAAACATGACCGGCACCACGGCCGCCGCTTGGAATGATCCCACCAAGGGCGGCGAACTCGCCAAGAGCCAGATCGGTCGCGGTGCCGACGTTATTTTCCACGCCTCTGGCAATACCGGTGGTGGGGTCATGCAAGCCGCGAAGGACGCCGGCAAGCTGAGCATCGGCTGCGACGCCAACCAAAACTATCTTCATCCCGGCAGCGTCCTGACTTCCGCCGTGAAACGCGTCGATGTCGCCGTCTACCAGACGATCATGGATGCAAAAAACGGCACGTGGAAGGGCGGTCCCATCGTCCTCGGTCTGGCCGAAGGCGGCGTCGGCTATTCGCTCGATGAGCACAACCGCAAGCTCATCACTCCCGCCATGGAGGCCAAACTCGCCATCGCCAAAGCCGACATCATCTCCGGCCAACTGAAGGTTGCGGAGTACAAGGTGCAGTAAATTTAACCATGGATCGAAACGGATGGACGCAGATTGCGGCCGATCTTTTGCCGGCATTTGCTCCCATTCCCTCTGAATCCGTGTTCATCCGTGGTTGAAAACTCCGTAGCTCCCGCCCTCGAGCTCCGCGCCATCGACAAGCGTTTCGGAACCGTCCACGCCAACCGGTCCATCAGCTTTGCGGTCGCGCCCGGCAGTATCCACGGACTCATCGGTGAAAACGGCGCGGGCAAGTCGACGCTAATGAATATCGTCTACGGATTTCACCGGGCCGACTCCGGCGAGATTTGCGTGCATGGTCGCCGCGTCGATCTCGGTTCGCCGCAAGACGCGATCCGCGCGGGCATCGGCATGGTTCACCAGCATTTCATGCTCGTGGAGAATTTCACGGTGCTCGAAAACGTCGTCCTCGGTGTCGAGGGCGGACGCCTCCTCGCCGGGGGATTCGCCCGCGCCCGGGCCGAACTCGAAAAAATCGCCCGCGACTACGCGCTCGCTGTTCCGCTCGACACCGTCGTGTCCGAGTTGCCGGTCGGACTCCAGCAGCGCGTGGAAATCCTCAAGGCGCTCTACCGCGGCGCGCAGATTCTCATTCTCGACGAACCGACCGCCGTCCTGACGCCACAGGAGGCTGACGCGCTCTTCAAAATGCTGCGCCGTCTCCGCGACGAAGGGAAATCCGTCATCCTCGTCACGCACAAGCTGCGCGAGATTATGGCCATCACGGATCGGGTGACGGTCATGCGGCAAGGCGTCATCGTCGGCGAAGTGGCCACTGCCACCACGTCGCCGCGGGAGCTCGCAGAAAAAATGGTCGGGCGCGCCGTGCTGCTCCGCGTCGAAAAAAAACTCGCCCAGCCCGGCGCCACGCTCCTCGCCGTGCGCGACCTCGAAGTCCGCGATCGTCTGGGCGTCGCCCGGGTCAAAGGCGTCAGCTTCGACCTTCGCGCGGGCGAGATCGTCGGCGTCGCTGGTGTTTCCGGCAACGGCCAGTCCGAACTCCTCGAGGCTCTCGCCGGTATCCGGTTTCCAACACGGGGCTCGATTGCGTTGCAGAATCACGACCTCGTGCGCGAGCACCTCGGCCCGCGAGAGCGTCGCGCGCTTGGCCTGGCGCACGTGCCTGAGGATCGTTTACGCATGGGCGTCGTCACGAATTTCTCCGCCGAGGATAACGCGATCTTAGGCTACCACGACCGCGCCGAGTGCAATCGCGGCGCCTTGCTCGACCGCGCCGCTATTCGCAAGGCCTGCGAGGGAAAAATGGCTGCGCACGACGTGCGCCCACCGCTGCCCACTCTGCGCATCTCCGCGTTCTCCGGTGGCAACCAGCAAAAGCTCGTGCTCGCCCGCGAGATTGATGTCGACCCACGGGTGCTGCTCGTCGGTCAGCCGACGCGCGGCGTCGACATCGGCGCGATTGAGTTCATCCACAAGAAACTTGTCGCCCTGCGCGACGCTGGGAAAGCCCTCCTGATCGTCTCGGTTGAACTCGACGAAATCCTCGGTCTCGCCGATCGCATCCTCGTGATGAATGCGGGCGAGATTGTCGGTGAGTTGTTGCGGGCCGACGCTACGGAGGAAAAAATGGGCCTCCTGATGGCCGGTGTGAAATCTGAGGGTGCCGGATGAGCGCCCCTGCCAAACTTCCCCGTTGGGCCGAACGGGGGTTGCTGCCGCTGATCAATCTCGCTGCCGCCCTGATCCTTTCCGGCGTCGTCGTGAAAATTCTTGGCGAGAGTCCGTGGGCCGCGCTGAAGCTGCTGGCGAGCGGGGCGCTCGGGACGCAAGAGGGGATCGGCTACACGCTCTACTACGCCACGAATTTCATCTTCACCGGCCTCGGCGTCGCGGTCGCGTATCACGCCGGGCTCTTCAACATCGGTTGCGAAGGTCAGGCCTACATCGGCGGCCTAGGCAGCGGATTGGTCGCGCTGTGGCTGGGTGACCGCGCCCCGTTGCTCGTGGTGCTGCCGGTCGCGATTATGGCCGGTGCCGCGTTCGGTGCCGCGTGGGCACTGATCCCCGCGTGGCTCCAGGCGCGTCGCGGCAGCCACATTGTGATCACCACGATCATGTTTAATTTTATCGCGGCCTCGTTGATGACCTATCTGCTCGTCAACGTCCTCATCAAACCCGGCCAGCAGTCGCCCGAGTCGCGGGAATTTGGTGCGAATGCTGTGCTCCCCGCCGTGCACGAGGTCTGCGCGCAGGTCGGGATCACGTTCTCCCCATCGCCGTGGAACCTCGCTTTTGCGATCGCGCTGCTCGCCGCGGCGCTCGTGTGGGTGCTGGTGTGGCGCACGCGTTGGGGTTATGCGCTCCGCGTCGCGGGACAAAATCAGTCCGC
>CAMATV010000065.1 GCA_945861235.1 Opitutus sp. GAS368 | reverse complement strand
TTCAGGACGTCGAGAATCTCCGCCTCCGTTCCGAACTATTGGTTGCGTTGAAGACCGGTCCGGCCAGCCACCGCGGGCTACTCGGCTTCAGCTGGGACGACTCCGACGGAATCGTCTGGAATCGCGATGGCATCTATAACCGTGGCGGGCTCGCGGCGAGTGCCGCCGCGCTCAACCAGCGCTTCCCGACCGCCAGCGTGGGCAGTCGGTTCAACCAATACCCCAATCTCAGTTATGCCGATTTCTTGGTCGATGTCCGCCGCGCTGGTTTCAACCCCTTCATGATCCCTCCGGTTAATGCGATGAACCCCGGCATATCTCCTCCGGTGCCCGGGAAAGCGGAGCGTCCGCCGTTGCCGACCGGGGCCCGCAATCGGGATACCACCGTAAACCACGAGTTCTACCTCGCCGACGTCGTCTCCTTCATGGAAGAGCGGCTTTTCGTGACCGGTGGCCTGCGGCATACGCGCACGGACGACGGACGGTTTAACACCACGACCAACGTCCGCGCGTTCGATAACAACGCCCAGTCTACGACCTTCAGCACCGGCGGCGTCTATCACCTGAATCGTGAGAAATCGCTCACGCTTTACGCGAACGCGAACAGCTCTTTTATCCCAGAGTTTCAGCGGCAGCCGGACGGCGATGCGCTGAAGCCCCAAGAGGGAAAGCAAAAAGAAGCCGGTCTGCGCTTTAGCCTCGCCGGTGATCGCATCCAAGGTCTGCTCTCGGTCTACGAAATCCAGCAGCGGAATGTGACGCAGCCGGATCCGAACCGGGTGGACTATTTCGTGCAACTTGACGGCATTCGTTCCCGCGGAACCGAGTTTGAGCTGAACGCCCGATTCACGGAAGCGTGGTCCGTGATGGGCGGCTACGCCTACAATGACTCGCGGGACACGAAGACGCGCATCCGCTCGATCTACGCGCCCTATCACATGTTCACCGCGTTCAACAAATACGCGTTCCGACGCGGTGCTTTGCGCGGCCTCGATGTCGCACACGGCTCGATCTATCTTGGCGAACGCCCGATTGATCCGACGCCAATCACGACGCTCGGTGGCCTCGTCAATACTCCCATCTGGACGATGCCCGGCGAGTGGCGCTTCGATGTCGTGCTTCGTTATGCCCTCCGCACCAAGGGTCGGGTGCAATACGTGTTCGGGGCAAAGCTGCAGAACGTGCTCGATAATCAGGACATCTTCAAACTCGGGGACACGGTCAGTGTTCAGCGCCAGCCGGGACGCACACTGCAATTCAGCGTCTCGGCTAAATTTTGATGCCGCCGCGCGCCGCCCTTCCCGTAAACTGTTCCTGATGCACCCTCGCTTTCGGGCAAAGTTACACCCCCGGCTTCCGCCCCGCCCCGCGCGGCAGCGGTGGCGACTACTGGCAACGTTCGCCCTCCTCGTGGGCATGTGGGGATTTTCCGCGTCGCCGGCGAGTTCGGCGCCCATGGCTGATCCGATGGGCGAGAAAGCGTGGCTCGCCCACAATTTCACCACCGCTCAGCGCGAGACACTGCGCGAGGTCTGGCGGTGGGGCATTGCGGAAAAATTCGTGCCGGGCGGCGCGATGTTGATCGTGCACCGCGGTGAGACCGTCTTCCGCGAGGCCTTCGGCGTCGCCGACCTTGCGACCGGGCGGCCGTTCACCGTCGACGCCCCGTGCCGGCTCGCCTCGGTCACGAAGCCGTTCACCGCGACCCTCTTTGCCCGGCTCGTTGAGGCCGGCCGGTTGGCGTGGGACGATCCGGTGGATAAATTTCTGCCGCAATTCGCCGCGCTCGAGGTGCGAGGGCAGGGGCGCGCCAAACGCGCGCCGTTGATTCGCGAACTTCTCTCGCACACCGCCGGCTTCCCCGGGAATGACGAGCGCCGCTCGGGGGCCGTCGACATCCCGCCCGAAAGCACGCTGGCGGAAGTGGCCGCGGCCCTCGCGCGGGCCGGCCTCGTGCGCGAGCCCGGGTCGGGTTACGCTTACTCCGGTTTCGGCTACATGGTCGCCGGCCGGGTCGCCGAGGTCGCGACGGGGCGCGAATTCTCCGCACTTCTACACGAGCAATTGCTCGCGCCACTCGGGATCGGGCAGGCCGTGTTTCAGCCTTCGGCTTCCGCGGCTCTGCGCACACGCATAGCGGTGATGTATGACCGCACGGACGGACTCCTCGTGCCCGCCGCAGCCGCCGGCCGCGAGGATGCGGCGGTGAAGTTTCCGAACCCCGGCGGTGGGCTCGTGGCGACGCTCGACGACGTGGGCCGCTTCCTCCGCCTCCATCGCGACCACGGCGTTGCCGCCGGCACGCCGCTGCTCCAGCCCGCTTCGCTTCGCGCCCTCTACGCGCGGCAACCGGCCACGAATCGCGAGGGCTACGGCCTCGGCTTCAATCTGCTCCACGTCGGTGCCGACGGCGTCGCCGACCGCGTGCAGCACACCGGCGCCTCGGGCACGCTCGCGTTCATCGATTTTCAACGCGACTTGTTCGTCGTCGTACTCACCCAGGTGCCGACGAAGCAACGCCAGCCCTTCGGCAATCGCCTCAACCAAGCCGTCGCCGCGATTTTCCCTCCACCATGATTCTTCGCTCCTGCCTTCGCCTCGCGTTCGTGACGCTCGCTACGGTCGTGTCCACCGGCACGCCGGACCTCGTCGCGGCGACGCGTCCCAACATCCTCCTCATCGTCTCCGAGGACAACGGCCCCGAGATTGGCGCCTACGGGGATCGCCACGCGCGCACGCCGCACCTCGACCGGCTCGCGACCGACGGAGTCCGTTTCAATCGCGCCTACGTCACGCAGGCCGGCTGCAGCCAGTCCCGCTCCAGCATCATGACCGGGCTCTACCCGCACCAGAACGGCCAGCTCGGCCTCGCGACGTGGGGCTTCCGCCTCTACCGCGCCGACACGCCCAACCTTCCGCGCAATCTCAAGGCCGCCGGCTATCGCACCGGCCTCATCGGCAAGCTGCACATCAATCCCGAGTCGGCGTTCCCCTTCGATTTCGCCGAAATCCCCCAGGGTAATTTCGCCCGCCGCAACCTCGCTGACTACGCGAAGCACGCGGAGGCGTTCATGCGCGCGGGTGAAGCGCCGTTTTTCCTCAGCGTCAACTTCCCTGATGCCCATCGGCCGTGGACCCGCCAGGTGGACGGTTTGCCGCGCGAGCCGTTCGGCCCCGGCGCGGTGCCGCCGATGGCCTACATGGGCGTCGATGCTCCCGACCTCCGTGCGTTGGTCGCCGATTACTACAACTGCATGAGCCGACTCGATACGCTGGTGGGCGACGTCCTCGCCGCCCTCGAGCGCACCGGCAAGGCCCGCGACACGCTCGTGATCTACCTCGGCGATCACGGCGCCGACATGCTGCGTGGCAAACGCACGTCCTACGAGGGCGGCGTGCGCATCCCGATGATCGCCCGCTTCCCGGCGGGAGCGAAGCCCGGTCAGGTGCGGGACGAACTCGTCTCCACGGTCGATCTCTTCCCGACCGCGCTCGCGCTCGCTGGCGCCGCGCCGGTGCCGGGACTCGCCGGCCGTTCGCTCGAGCCGCTTTTGCGCGGCGAGCGCCCCGCGTGGCGGCCACATCTCTTCACCGAATTCCATACCCACGCCGCGCGGACCAATTTCTGGCCGCAACGCACCGTGCGCGACGAGCGGTTCAAGCTCATCGAAAATCTGCTGCCCGGCGAAACCAATCCCGGCTACGCGTTCACGATGGACGGCCACATCGAGGCCGACGTGCGCGCCGCCGTCCGCGCCGCATCACCCGAGGTCCGCGCCGCCTACGCGCGCATGGAGCACCCGCCGCAGTGGGAGCTCTACGATCTCGCGGCCGATCCGTTCGAGTTTTGCGACCTCGCCGCCGATTCTGCGCATGCCGCCACGCTCGCCCGCCTCCAGCGCACGCTCGCCGACTGGCGCCGCGACACCGCCGACCCGCTGCTAAAGCCCGAGAACCTCGCCCGGCTGAAGCAGGAAGTCACCGCTGTCTCGAAGACCGATGCCCGCGAAAATTCGTGGCACTATCCCTATTACTTCTTCGGCCAGGAACCGCCGCCCGCCGGGACGACCGAATCCCAAGGCCGCAAGAAGCGAAAGACCCCGTGAACTTCACCTCGTTCTCCCGTTTCCTTCGCCCGATCACCGGTGCGCTCGCCTTCGCCGTCGCGCCGGCCGTGGCATCGGCCGCACCGGCTGCACGGCCCAACGTCCTCATGATCGCCGTCGACGATCTCAACGACTGGGTCGGCTATCTCGGCGGCCACCCCGACGTAAAGACGCCGAACCTCGACCGCCTCGCGCAACGCGGCCTGCTCTTCTCTAGCGCGCATTGCGCGGCCCCCGTCTGCAATCCCTCCCGAGCGGCGCTGCTGACCGGTCGCCTGCCGGCCCACACCGGCATTTACGGCAACGACGTGCGCTGGCACGAGGCGCAACCCGGTGTGCCCTCGATTCCGCAGCACTTCAAGGCCCAGGGCTATCACGTGGCCGGGGGCGGCAAGGTGAACCATCACACGCCGGGCTTCAACCGGCGCAGCGACTGGCACGTCTATTTCGATCAAGTGTTCGACAGCCACTACCAGGTCGGTCTCGCACGCGGCGACGACATGTCAAAGTTCGACTGGCCCTCCGGGTTTCCGCTGAACGGGATCGCCGCCGTGAAGGCATTCGCCCGTCCGCCGCAAAACGCCAACGAGTTTGACTGGGGGCCTTGGGACGCGCGCGACGAGGCGATGGGGGACGGCCAGCTCGTGGAGTGGGCGGCGAAATTTCTCGCGGCGCCGCCGTCGCAGCCGTTCTTTCTCGCTCCGGGCATCTACCGGCCGCACCTGCCGTTTTACGCGCCGCGTAAATATTTTGAAATGTATCCGCTGGATCGCATCACGTTGCCGGTGGTGAAGGCCGATGACCTCGATGATGTGCCCGCCGGCGGACAGCGCATGGCCGCGGATCGGCGTGGTGACCTCGAGCTCGTGATGAAGGAAGGCAAGTATCGCGAACTGCTACAGGCTTACCTCGCGAACATCACCTACTGTGATGCCCTGATCGGCCGCTTGCTCGATGCCCTCGCGGCCGGCCCGGCGGCGAACAACACCATCATCGTCCTTTGGTCCGACCACGGCTGGCATCTCGGCGAGAAGAACCACCTGCACAAGTTTACCCTCTGGGAACGCTCCACCCGCGTGCCGTTTCTCATCGTTGCACCGGGCGTGACCCGGGCGCAGACTCGCACCGCGCGGCCCGTGGGGTTGATCGATTTGTTTCCCACGCTTAACGAACTTTGCGCACTACCGGCGGTGGCGAACCTCGACGGCCAGAGCCTCGTGCCGTTGCTCCGCGACCCGCAGCACGCATGGGACCGCCCGGCGCTCACCACGCACGGCCGGGGCAACCACGCCCTCCGCAGCGAGCGTTGGCGCTACATCCGCTACGAAGATGGCGGCGAGGAACTCTACGATCACGCGAACGACCCGCACGAATGGACCAATCTCGCGGGCAAGCCCGAGTTCGCCGCCGTGAAAGCCGACCTCGCCAAATCGCTCCCGAAGACCGACGCCGCCCCGGCGGGCGCGAAGAAGAACCGCAAGCGCGATCAGAAAGCCCCATGAATTCCCTCCCGTTTTTTCTCCTTGCTGCCGCTCTCGCGTTGTCCGCCGCCCCGGCCTTCGCGCAGAAGAAAAAAGCCGCCAGGTCCGCGGACGCCTCGGCGCCGTTCGCCGCCGTGTTTCAGGGCGACGTCTCCGCCGTGAGTGTCGTTGGGCGCGTCGAGCAGCACCCGACCGCGTGGCGCGTCTGGCAGCCCTTCATCATTCGTGGCGAACGCCAGCGCCATCTGCTCGTCGCCTATGCCGCGATGGCCAACGGCAAGAAGGACATGGGCGACATCGTCGCCACACTCTCCACCGACGATGGCGCGACGTGGGGTGCGACGGTTCATATCTTTAACCACCAGATCCGGCAGGGCAACGTGCAGTTCGCCTACGCCAACCCCGTGCTCTACCGCGCACCCGATACCGACATTATTTGGTGTTTCGCCATGCGCTGCCCTATCGCGCAGGAAAATAGCGAGGAGTCGCAACTCACCGCCGCGTTTACCGCCGACGGCGGCCGCTCGTGGACCCCCGTCGAACTCGCGATGCACTACTCCGGGCCGCTCATCACCAACGCCGGCATCGTCGAGACCGTGATCGACGGGAAGCGCCGCTTTCTCCTGCCCGCGCACCGCAACACGCTCGCCTCCGATCCCCGCGGCTCGCGCGATCACTTCGTACTCAGCAGTTCCAGTTTGTTGGAATGGAAACTCGAGGCCTTCATCCCGCAGCCCGCCGCGCCGCGTGTTTTCCTTCACGAGGGCAACCTCGCCGCAGGCGAAGCGCCCGGCGAACTCAAGATTGTGATGCGCACGGCGGACTACGACGACCCGGAGAAGACCACCAACCCGCCGCGAGCCTACTCGAGCGTGAGCCGCGACGGCGGCCGCACGTGGACCACTGCTGCCGCTGAGTCCGACCTGCACAACGCCAAGTCGAAGGGCTTTTTCGCCCGAGCTGCTGATGGCACGCACCTCTACGTCTACAACGACGGTCCTGCGCAGCGCGACCGCAGCTGGCCCGGTTTTCCCAATGGCGGCCGCAGCTCGCTCCGCTACAAGACCAAGCCCGCCGGCGGCGCGTGGAGCGCCGAGAAGACCTTCTACGACGCCGGCACAAAAAATTCCTACCCGACGCTCGTCGAAGTCGCCCCCGGCGAGTTCCGGGCCGTGTGGGACAGCGGCGACGCCACCACACCGCGCGCGCACATCCTCTTCGGAAAATTCAAATTTAAGCCATGAGACTTCTCCCCGCCCTTCTGTTAACGCTTCTCCTCGCCCTGCTAGCCGGGCTTCGCGCCGCTGCTCCGTCAACCCCCGCCGGCGGGCCGCTCCGCGTCCATCCGGAGAACCCGCGCTACTTCGCGGACGCCTCCGGCCGCGCGATTCTTCTCACTGGTTCTCACACTTGGCCGAACCTCGTCGACATGGGGTCGGGCGATCCGCCCCCGGCCTTCGACTTCGATGCCTACCTCGCATGGCTGGTGCGCTACGGGCACAATTTCACCCGCGGCTGGGCGTGGGAGCCGACCCGCTGGGACACCACGCAGATGCGCAACACCGAGTGGCGTAACGGCACGCATGTAGTCGCGCCGCAGCCGTGGCTGCGCCCCGGGCCGGACCTCGCGCTCGACGGCCGCCCAAAATTCGATCTCGAAAAACCTAATCCCGACTATCTCGCGCGCCTCCGCGACCGGCTCGCCCGCGCGCGAGCGGCGGGCGTCTACCTATCGGTGATGCTCTTCGAAGGCTACGGCGTGCAGTTCCAGAAGGACGCGTGGCGGAATCACCCTTTCCATCCCGCCAACAATCTCAACGGCATCGACGGCGACCGGAACGGCGACGGCAAGGGCGTCGAGATCCACCAACTCGCCGATGCGCGCGTGACCGCGATCCAGGATTCCTACCTGCGCTGGCTCGTCACCGGTTTGAACGATTTCGACAACCTACTCTACGAAGTCTCGAACGAGACCCATCCGGGCTCGACCGAGTGGCAATATCATGTGATCCGGCGCGTGATGGCGGTCGAGGCGGCGCTGCCGAAGCGGCACCCGGTTGGCATGACGTTCCAGAACCGCGGCGGGACCAACGCAGCCCTCCTCGCCAGCCCGGCCGACTGGATCTCGCCGAATCGCGAGGGCGGGTTCCGCGACGACCCGCCGGATCTAAAGGGCGCCAAGGTCGTCCTAAACGACACCGATCACCTATGGGGCATCGGCGGCGACGCCGCCTGGGTCTGGCGGAGCTTCACGCGCGGCTTGAATCCGATTTTTATGGACACCTACGATGGCAAGGTGCTCGGCCAGGTGCGCCCGCAGGACGACGGCCCGCGCCACGCGATGGGCCGCGCACTGGCTTTGTCGCGTCGGATCAACCTCGCCCGTTCCGTGCCCCGTAACGAACTCGCCTCGACCGGCTGGTGTCTCGCCGAGCCCGGAGTGACCTATGTCGTCTTCGCCCCAGAGGCCGGAGAGATCGAGGTCGATTTATCCGCCCATCCCGCGCGATTCGCCGTCGAGTGGTATCGCGCCGACGGCGGCGACGTGACCCGCGCAGCGCCGATTGCGGGCGGAAGCCGGTTGCGCCTGACCGCACCCTTCGCCGGACCGGCCGTCTTGTTTCTCCAGGGCGATCCAGCCGCGTCCACGCGAATCCCCTGACTCATGCAAACCCGGCTCCAATTTCTCATTCTACTGTTCGCTGTTTTCGCGTCGGGACTCCCGGCTTCCGCTGCGTCTGGCTCCCTGCCTGTGCTGAAGGTTAGCGACAATCGCCGCTTTCTCGTCAACGGGAACGGCCAGCCGTTTTTTTGGTTGGGCGACACCGCTTGGGAATTGTTTCACCGGCTCGATCGCGGGCAGGCAGAGCGCTATCTCTCGCGCCGGGCCCAGCAGGGTTTCACGGTCATCCAGGCGGTGGTGCTCGCGGAAATTGACGGCCTGAAAACCCCCAACGCCTATGGCCACACGCCGCTGCACGACAACGATCCCAACCGACCCGATGAGGACTATTTCCGGCATGTGGATTGGGTCGTGGCAAAAGCCAATGCGCTTGGACTTTATGTCGGCCTCCTACCGACGTGGGGCAGCTATTGGCATTCGAAGCGAGTGATTTTCACCCCGGAGAATGCCGAGACCTACGGCCGCTGGCTGGGTCAGCGCTATCGCGACGCGGGCATCGTGTGGATCCTGGGCGGAGACCGCGCGGTGGAAACCGACCGGCATCGTGAGGTTATTGCCGCGATGGCGCGCGGCCTCGCCGCCGGCGATGGCGGCGTGCAGCTGAAGACGTTTCACCCGCGTGGCGGCCAGAGTTCGTCCACCCCGTTCCACTCCGCCGGATGGCTGGACTTCAACATGCTCCAAAGCGGCCACTCCCCGCTGAGCACTAACTACCCGGCAGTTGAGCACGATTACGCGCTGCCCGGTCCAAAACCCTGCCTCGATGGCGAGCCATCCTACGAATACCCGCCGGATGCTCTGCCGCCGAAACGCCCGGTCGGCGCTTTGCAGGTGCGCCGTAACGCTTACTGGGCCATCTTCGCCGGCGCCCTCGGTCACACCTACGGCACGCACCCCATCTGGCAAATGTATGCGCCGCCGCAGAAGCCGTTGTGGGACGTCACGACGCCATGGCACGAAGCGCTCGATCTGCCGGGCGCGCTGCATATGGCGCACTTGAAGGCGCTGATGCTGAGCCGCCCGTTCCTTGGGCGGGTGCCGGATCAATCGTTGGTACTGGCGGGCCAGGGCGATGGAATCGGCCGGATCCAGGTCACCCGCGACGGTAGCCCAGACCGCAACGACGCCACCTACCTGATGGCTTATTTCCCGGAGCATCGCTCGGTCACGCTGGCCACCGAGAGAATCGGCACCAGCGAGTTGCACGGCTGGTGGTTCAACCCGAGAACCGGGCAGGCGACCTCCCTGGGCACCCGGCGCAATGATCTGAAAATTTTGTTCGCCCCGCCGACTGATGTGACCGGCGAGGATTGGGTGCTCGTTTTGGACGATGCGGCCCGGCTCTATTCCACTCCCGGTGGATCCCCATTCCCCACCCGCTAACGCACACTTTCCGCACCTTCATGAAATCACTATCCGCCCTTCTGATAGCGCTTCTCCTCGCCCCGCTGACCGCGCTTTGCGCCGCCGCACCTGCCTCTGGCGGCAAACTCAACATCGTCCTCTTCCTCATCGACGATCTCGGCTGGCGCGACATCGGCGCCAACGGCAGCACGTATTACCAAACTCCGCACATCGATCGGCTCGCCCGCGACGGCGCCCGTTTCACCGATGCCTACGCCGCCTGCGCCGTGTGCTCGCCCACGCGCGCCGCGATCCTCACCGGCAAGTATCCCGCGCGGCTTCTGCTCACCGACTGGCTGCCCTCCGGTCGCTGGGACCCGAAGGCCAAACTCCGCTCCGCCCGCTTCGTGCGCAGCCTGCCGCTCGAGGAAGTCACGCTCGCCGAGGCGTTGCGTGAGGCCGGCTACCGCACTGCCAACATCGGCAAGTGGCACCTCGGCTCCGAGCCGTTCTCGCTGCCCGAGCACCACGGCTTCGACGTCAACATCGCCGGCAACGCCCACGGCGCGCCCGGCAGCTTCTTCTCCCCCTACGCCGGCGACTGGTCGATCCCGACCACTGGGCAGCGCGCGAAATGGAACGTTCTCTCCGACGGCAAACCCGGCGAATATCTCACCGACCGCCTGACGGACGAGGCCGTGAAGTTCATTCGCGCCAACCGTGAGCGGCCGTTCTTCCTCTATTTCCCGCACTACGGCGTGCACACGCCGCTCCAGGCGAAGCCCGAGGTCGTCGCGAAATACGAAAAAATCCCCGAGGCGCAGCAGCAGGGCAAACCCGTCTACGCGGCCATGGTCGAGAGCATCGACGACAGCGTCGGTCGCGTCGTCGCCACGCTCCGCGAACTCGGCCTCGAGCAAAACACGGTGATCGTGTTCACCAGCGACAACGGCGGTTTCTGGAACGCCACCAGCAACGCCCCGCTCCGCGCCAACAAGGGCGCCTACTACGAGGGCGGCATCCGCGTGCCGCTCATCGTGAAGTGGCCCGGCGTCGCGCGACCCGGCATGGTCAGCGCCGAGCCAGTCACGAGCCCCGACCTCTATCCCACGTTGCTCGCCGCCGCCGGCCAGCCGCCTCGACCGAGCCAGCACCGCGACGGCTTCGACCTGCGTCCCATCCTCACCGGCTCCGGCGCGCTCGGCCGCTCCGCGTTGTTCTGGCACTTCCCGCACTACAACGAGCACCCGTCCAGCTTGCCGTCGTCCGTGATCCGCAAGGGCCCGTGGAAACTCATCGAGACCTTCGATCCCGAGGGCGTGGAGCTCTTCAACCTCGCCAACGACCTGTCGGAGAAAAATAACCTCGCCTCTGCCCAGCCGACCGTGGCCGCCGATCTCCGTCGCGAACTCGCGGCGTGGCGCACCTCCGTCGGCGCCCAAATGATGGAGCCGAATCCGGACTACGATCCCGCCGTCCAACGGCGCGAGAAGGGCGCGAAGAAAAAGCAGGCCTCTAAAAATGAAGATTAGCCCCATCACCTTCGCGGTCCTCGCCGCGCTCGCTGCCGCGGTCCCACTTAACGGTGCCGCCGCCAAGCCCAACGTCCTCTTTATCGCCGTCGACGACCTCCGCACCTCGCTCGGCGCCTACGGCGATCCGCTCGCGCTCACGCCGAATCTCGACCGGCTTGCGCGCGAGTCGCGGCGGTTCGAGCGCGCCTATACGATGCAGGCCGTCTGCGGCCCCGCGCGCACCGCCATCCTCACCGGCCGGCTTCCAGACCACAACCGCTC